>JALUTC010000184.1 GCA_027058345.1 archaeon
GATAAATATTCCATGATCCTTCTTGCATAATCTTCTTCATCAGAAGTAACATAAACGATTGCAATTCCTTGCTTTGCTCCATATCCTGCAGCTTCCTTTATGCTTCCCTTCAAAATCCCGACCATGTTTAAAAATATAATTATTACTTAAATACTTTTCAGCTTTGAAATTTCCTCGTCAAGCCATCTTTCTACACGCTTCCTTATATGAACAGGCATGAAATCATCTGGATAATATCCAAACTTGTTCAGTATTTCCATCCTGATATCTTCCTCACTTACACCTCTAAGAAATGCAAGCGTTTTAATCTTCTCATCAAGAGATGACTCTTCAATTGTATAAGAAACCCTTGAAAGTTCATTTCTCAAAGTATCCAAAACCTCTGATGCTTGTTTAACAGTTAAATCTTCAAGCCTCGTAACTCCATATCTTGTCTTAATCTCTTCGATTATCCTTTCCCTAACAGGTTCGCTGACTTTTCTAAGCAAATCGTTCATGAATTTTATCTGAGCAGCAGTTGCCTTCTTTTCAACTCTCTTTCTAACACTTTCAACTTCCTTCATTATCTTGCTCTTATATTCTTCCAATTCCTTTCTAGCCTTTTTCAACTCTTCTTGCAGCTTCCTTGCAACTTCTTCAACCTCATTGATATAGTTCAAAATCGCTTGCAATTCATAAACCTTCATCAAAACTTCTCCTTTTTCCTCTGCTTCCTTTATCTTTTGTTCAAGTAATGTCTTTACATCAAGCTCCTTTATGATTTTTTCATGCAAATCTGTAACTATTGACTCAACATAATCCCTTAGGTATCCTTGCTTTGTTAATTTTTCTATGACAAAATCAGGAGATTTTCCAGCGAGTAATAATTCCGCAGCCTTCCTCTTAGCATCAAGCATTGGCTTAACTACTTCTTCTATTGTTGTTTTGCTATACCCTTTATCTGTTAATTCTCTGACAATTTCCTTGAAGGATTTGTCCTCCTTAATCAATGGTAAGGCATCCTTCATGATTTTTTCTCTTACTGTTTCCTCTTCTTCAGTCCTAGTTTTCTCGAACAGTCCTGGTTTCCGGGAGTCCGTGCCAGTGGTCACCTTCTCCCTTTTTTCTTCTTGTATTGAAATATTTTCAATACCAGTGGATTTTTCTCCCGTGGTTATGTAGGTAAACTCAGGTAACTTTTCTTCCTTCCTTTCCTTATCTTGTACTGAAATTTCCCCTTTCTCGAAGACTCCTAGTTCAACTAACCAGTTGTAAATTGTTTTATCTGTTACTTTAAATACCTTGGATAAGTGCCTTATTATCCTACTTTTCGTCCAACCTTTTTCAATCAATCTCTCAGCATATGCTGCAACGACTTCCTTATAATTCTCCCTGATTCTCTTTGGATTCAATGTTATGTGTATTATGAAATATTCATCGAGGTTATTTATCTTATAAATCTTTGCCGGAATTTCTTTCTTCCCTTCTCTCTTATAAACATTCAGTCTTGTTTCTCCATCGATTAAAACGTATTTTCCTTCTGGAATTTTTTCCTTGAAAACTTCTTCAAACTCTTTCCTTGCTTCATCGCTGAATTCTCCTACAACAATCGGATAAATCATTCCTTCGGAAATCGATTTTTCCAATAGCTCTTTCTCTTCCTTGCTCTCTGATTTACTTCTTATTCTCAAGTTTGGTATGAAAATAGCATCGATGTTTAACAATCTTACAACTTCTTCATTCATATTATTATTTTACCTAAGGCAAGGCAGGAGGGTACGGTACCTCTTCTACCTGTTAATTTGCGTAAATGATAAGTTCACGGACATTTATAACAAGCACTCTCCATGTATACAATTTTCTTCTTACTTTATATGTGCATATAACCATTATAAATATTATAAATAGCGACGCATATATACATTTCCGATATACGTAATGTCGTATATTTGTAAAGTCATTGTGTCACATACTTATGAAGCATTTGGCAAGATTAAACATGGAGTATGTGGTTCTTACATGTAAAAGGTGCGGGCATGAATGGACACCTGAAAGAAATTATTACAGAGTTATTTCTTGTCCAAAGTGCGGATTATCGGCACAGTATTATAAAACACTGTTTCAGAAGTTTGAAATAAAAATTGCATCAACGAGCGGAGATGTTAAGGTAGTAAAATCTCCAGAAGAGTTAAAGAATTTGCTAGTCCTTGAGAAGGAAGTTATAAAGATGCAAGAACAAGGAGAAAAAAATCAAGGCTTAGTTGCTGGTAAGGAAACTGTTAAAGCTGATGAAGAATTTGAAGATGCAGTTGCAGAGTCTGATGAAAGGTCTGTTTATATTAGAAAGAGGATAAGGCTATCACCAAGATTGCTGCTTTGCTATTTGTATTACATCTATAAAACGGGAGAGAAAATTTCATTTGACTATTTCATAAACAAGATGGCTTTGGAAGCGTGTGAGAAATTGTATGGGATAAGAGTTGCAATTATTGATTCTAATCACAGGTGATTATTATGTCCGATGTCCCTGTTATTAAAGATTACAAGAATTTATCTCCCGAACAAATAAAAGAATTGGCAGAGTTAGATTTTGAAATTGAAAAGGCAAAGAGGATAAAGAAGTTGAAGGATTTAGGCGTAGATATATCAGGTTCTGGAGATATTGAAACAGAGTCTGCATTGATAAAAACTCTTATGGAAAAATATGGGGACGATGCCTTCCTGATTTATTATGCATTGAAGAACAGAAATCCGGCCGCATTCTTCTTGATTAAGGATTTGGTTAAAAAGAAGGAATTGGGAAAGGAAGAAGTCGCATTGATTGAAAAGCTTGTAAAAGAGGGAAAGACGGAAGACATAATAAAATATATTGCAATAAAGCAAGGAGACCCTGCTCTACTAGTTCTTCTATCTAAAGACAGGAAGGATGAAAGAGAAGATAATGAAATGAAGGATGTTTTATCAACGATTGCATTATCAGCAATACAGATAGCATATAAGGATTTAAAAGAAGGGAAAATGTCAAAGGAAGAATTCGTCACATTTTTATCATCGGTATTTTCAGCAATAGCTAATTCTGGAAAATATTCGCCTTTTGCTTACATTTTACCAATGCTTTTGAAATCCGAATCTGAAAAAGGAGAGAAAAAGGAAGACACAACAGCAATTTTGCTAAAGACTTTGATTGAAAAGCTTCCTACAAATCAGCAACAACAATTAAACTTGAAGGATATAATTGAAGGATTGAAATTATTTGCAGAACTTGTTAAAGGAAAAGGAGGCGAATCAGAGGCTGAGAAGTGGTTGAAAGAATTTGCACAAAAAGCATTGGCGAGAATTGTTGAAGACAGAGGATCAGAGGTTGATAGAGCGATAACGATTTTGGATAAGATGTCAACTCTTGCACAAAAAACAGGAGTTTTACCCTACAATAATCCTGAGTTACAATTGAGAATGATGCAATTACAAATGGAAAAGGAGATGAAACAAAAGGAGCTTGAATTGAAAGAGAAACAGATGGAAAAGGAATTCTTGATTAAAAAGGAGCAGCTTGAATATGAAAAGAAGAAAGAGGAAGCATGGAGAAAATCTCTTGGAGAATTTGCGAAAAGTCTCGGATACGCATTCATGGGCCTTGCTCCGACACCACAACAGCAAGAAGTTCAGCAATTACCTAGAGCAACTTGCCCAAAGTGTGGAAACGTTTTAAGAATTCCAAAAGGAGCTGAAAGGATACAATGTCCATATTGTAATGCGATTTTAAGGGTTATTTGGGAAAAGAGGGAGAAGAATGTTGGAGAAAATAAAGTCGATATTTCAAGAAGCAGCGAAGCAAATAAGCATTAACCTATTCATGAAATATTTAATCGAAAGGCTTTCTGGTATTGAAATATTGCAGTTGAAGAAAGCAATCGATGAGCTTGATACAGATATCATTTCAAAGATGACAGAGGAAGAAAAGGATATAATATTGAACGCTGCGACAACGTTGAAGAAGAAGTTTCCAGATTTATACAATTACATAATGGAAAACTTTACGATTGAGAACGTTTTGAAGTATTTGGAAAAGAGTGAAAAGACAAGACATATAGCAGCTGTCATAAGAGCCCACCCTCTTGGAGAAGAATGGCTAAGAGAAGTTATAGATAATATCAAGTCGTTCATTGAGCATGGTGAAGTTTATGTTTACGAGGTTGAAGTGAAAAAGGATGAAACACCACCTGAAGATGTTCTCTTATACGTCATATCTAACGCACCTGTTGAACCTGAAAAGGTTGAAAGTGCATTAAGGACGGTGGCTGAATTTGATTCAGGAGATAGAAAGGGAGATAAGGCTGTTAAAGTTTCGGATAAAAAATCTGAAGACGGAGGAAATAATAGAAGAGATTAAAAAAATACCTGCAGTTACTTCAAAATTATTGACAGAGGTAAAGAAAGGAGACACTGATAAATTGAGAGAAATTATTTACATTTTATTAGCGAAGGTTATAGAGCTTGAAAAGACAATTGATGCATGGAAAGAATATTACTATAGGCTAAAGGAAACACTTGGTCCTATAAACGAATCCTTCAAAAGGCTGATGGAAATTCTCGGATTGAATGATAAAAAGGAATATTACATCGATGTGATATTGCCTGTAAGAGAAAGGCTTGAAAGATTAAAAGCAAGCGGCTATCTTCTAAAAGTCTACGAGAAGTATTATCACCAGGTGAAAAAATACGGATATTTTCCATATCCAGGAAACTTGAAAAACCCAAACGTTTGGATGCTGCTTGATTTAATAAGAAGGGCGAAGATTGTACTGGAAAAGATTAATCGGGAAAAATAGCAATTTTGCAATAAAAAGAAAATTGTCAGGTTGCTGCTTCAATTTCTGATAAGATCGTTGAAAGAGTTACAAGGAAATAGTACAGGTTTTTCGCTGGTATTTTATCCTTTTCCCTGATAAATATATCAAGGATTCTATAGATAGATTTTGCATCATGCTTAACCATTAGTGCGAAGCATTTATATAAAGCAGCTAAAAGATTATCGTGCCATTTATTGAAATCCTGCCAGTTGAATAATCGATAAAGGATTGCTTGTATTGCTTTTATCTTATCACGTGTAAGCTCGTCTTTTAGATTCCATCTCAATCTTGTATACAAACCAGTTTTTATTACTTCATTAATAAATTCGTCAAGGTCTTTATATTCTCTAACTAATATATCTCTCCAACCAACCATCTCATCACCTCATATTTATATTTTATATTCCAATAGGCATCGCAAGAACTTCTTTTTCATCCTTTTCATCTCATAGCACATATCCAAAAGCTCAGCAGCCTTTTTCTCATCAATCCTGCCATATATAAAAGCTTCTCTGATATCCGCAAAGCACCTCTTTGGATTTATCATCTGTTTATCAAGCTCGTCATATAAACGCTTGTATTCTCTCAAAATATCTAAACACTTCATATCGAATTGTCAATAGAGGTCGATAATTTGGTTAATGATGCCTTTGATTCTAATGTTTTCATGTGAAGATAATAATTTGTCACTGCTCTATTTTGACTTATAAAATTAACTATGGAGTGCGAAAGAACTCTTAAAGAATTGGCAAGTGCTTATAGGAAATATTTATCAGCGGTTAAAAGCCTTAGAGAAATTGCTAGAGAAATTGGATTTCCAGAGAGTATTGTTAGAAGATTGCCAATAACGATGATTTTTGCAAGAGCAGAATTCAAAGATGGAAAGATTTGCTATACAGATTGCTACGATATTGGAGAATGGCTTGAAAAGATGAACGAGATGATAAGGATGAAAAACAGAGTTAGATCATTGTTCGAATCTGCCTTATATTATTGCGAAAAGGAGGGGAAAATTTAGATACGGCAAAATTTCAATACAAGATCAAACTCTGGAACATTTCATTGAAATAAGCTTTAGCAAATCATCACTAACCTTTCTAAGTTTATTCTCAAGCTCTCTTATCCTTCCTCTCTCTATCAAAGATTTCAACTCTGTAAATGCGCCGCTTATCCTTTCATACTCAGACTTATTTATCAAGCCCTTTGTATATGATAAATCCCATAGACATTTTGCCGTTCCTATAAATGCTCGTTTTATGTCTTCTTCCTTTGCAATTCTAGCTTCAATCAGATGTTCGACGATCTTTATAACATCGTCATATTTCCTTATACATTCCTCGACTGGCATAAAATAATTTGATACCAAGGCTTAAATTTAATATGTTGGGAATTATTGGAGGAGGAAGAGTTGGGTTAACAGTTGCATTGGCTTGTGCTTTAAAGAATAAGGAAGTTATAATAATTGAAAGAGATGATGAAAAGATTTTCAAGATTAACAGGAATATTCTGCCATTCTATGATAAAAGCTTTGAATCAATCCCATTAGAAGCTCTGAGAAGAATCGTTGCCGTTTCTGTTCCAGATGCATTAAAAGATTGCAATCCAATAATAATCTGCACTCCAGAAAATGCAGTCGAACATGTAATAGAATCGATCATCGATTTCCTAAACGATAAGCTTGTTATAATAAAATCAACGCTTCCTCTTGGTTTTATGGACGAAGTTATTGTCCCAATGATTGAGAGGAAATATAAAATCGGAGAAAACGTTTTTCTCGCTTATATACCGGAGTTTATAAGAATGGGAACAGCTTTGCATGATTTTCTTAAGCCAGATAGGGTGATAATTGGAGTAAAGGATGAAAGATCAAAGGAATTAGCCTTGGGCTTTGTATATGAAATTCAAGAACCGAAAAATATATTCGTGACAGATTTTAAAACAGCGGAGCTTGCAAAACTAGCATCGAATGCATTTCTCGCAATGAAAATATCTTTCATAAACGAAATATCGATTCTTGCAAAGTGTGTTGGGGTAAATCCAAAGGCTTTGAGAATTTTGATTGGAAGCGATAGAAGAATAGGAGAAGAGCATTTAAATCCAGGAATAGGTTTTGGAGGAAGTTGCTTGCCTAAGGATTTGGAAATACTTATAAGGGAATTTGCAAAGAGAAATATCACGCCGAGATTGTTATTAGCTACGAAGGAAATAAATGATTTGCTACATGTTCATTTCTATAATCGATTGGTTGAAGTTTTGGGAAGCCTTAAGGGTAAAAAAATAGCTGTTTTAGGTCTAAGCTTTAAGCCGGGAACGGATGATGTTAGAAATACTCCAGCCAGAAAAGTTATAAGCGTTTTGATAAATAACGGCTGTGAGGTTTATGCGTATGACCCTGTAGCGATTGAAAACTTCAAGAAAACGTATAAAATAAACAGCGTTAAGTATTGTAAAAGTTTGGAAGAAGCGATAAAAAACGTTGATGCGATTGTAATTGTAACTGATTGGGATGAATTTAGAAATATTAAAACAGATAAACCTGTTATTGATTTGAGAGGAATAAACGTAAAATCTAGAAGATACTTTGGATTGTTCTGGTGATATGAGGATAATCATAACAGGTTCTTCAGGAACAATTGCGACAAGATTTATCGAACTTGTAATGGATAAGCATGAAATATTTCCAATAGATATTCGAGAGAATCCATTCATTGAGGAAAAGATTTTCAACAGGTTTAAGAGAAAGACGATAAAGCATGATTTGCTAAAACCAATAAACGATTTATATCTAGAAGCGGACATGGTGATACATTTGGCTGCAAATACAAGGGTTTATTATTCAGTTCTCGCTCCGAATTTAGCGATCGAAAATGTAATAATGACATACAATGTTCTTGAATATTGCAGGAAGAGAGATATCGATAAAATAATCTTCGGTTCAAGCAGAGAAATCTATGGAAATAGACCGCCTTTGGAGAAAAGGGAAGAAATGGTAAGAATTGATTGTATCGACTCTCCATATGCTGCGAGCAAAATTTCATGTGAAGCTTTTATAGTATCGTATGCGAAATGCTACGGAATAAAATATATAATTCTAAGATTTAGCAACGTTTATGGTATGTATGATTTATCCGATAGAGTAATTCCAAATTGGATTAGAAGAGCATTTAGAAACGAGGATTTAATCGTTTACGGAGATAAAATTCTCGATTTTACATACATAGACGACGCTGCTCAAGGTTTGATTAATGCAATAGAATATTTCGACAAAGCTTATAACGATACTTATAACATAGCTACAGGA
>JALUTC010000185.1 GCA_027058345.1 archaeon
GGATAAGTTTTTGGCCGATACATTTATATAATAATCGTCTTCAATTCTTATTCCGAAATCTTTGAAATACAATCCGGGTTCAATCGTTATAACATCCTTACTTACAAATCTATCGTTCGAATCCTTGTATATTCTGGGTTGTTCATGAATCTCCAAACCTATTCCATGACCGGAGGCATGTATGAAATATTTTTCGAGTTCACCGAATTCAGACCTTATATATAAATCTATTTCCTTTACAGGAACTCCTTCCTTAATTTTTTTAGAGGCTTTTTCCTTAATATCTTTAACGATTTCCAAAAAATCTTCGTATTTTCTTTTGTTTCTTAAGATTATCGTTCTTGATATATCGCAACAATAATATTCATATCTTGCACCGAAATCCAGTAAAGCAATTTCTTTCAATTTTTTTCTCGTTGATTTATGATGAGGTATGGATGTATTTTCATCGAAGGCAACTATTGGTTCAAAAGATATGTCCGAGATTTCTTTTATATTTCTTTCGATTTCCAATTTTATTTCGATTTCGGAAACCCCGGGTTTTAATTTATCATAGATTTTTTCGAAAACTTCCTTACAAATTTTTATCGCATTTTCAATCCTTTTCAACTCGTTTTCATCCTTTGATCTTCTCATTTTGAATACTTCATCGAAATTTACAAGTTCGACATCCTTTAAATACTTTTCATATATATCCAATCTTATTTCGGATTTTTCAATACCGATTTTCTTGAATTTCTTTATTTCATCGAATATCTCGGAAATCCTTTCATAAACCAAAACATTTATTGGAAGATTTTCAATTCTTTTATAATCCATTTTTGATACGAAAAGTTTTGTTTCATCTCCGATAATTAAGCAAGAAAATGTATCGGGAAGAAAACCCGTTAAATACAATATATTATATTTGTTGAGAATTACCAAGCAATCCAAGTCCTTTTCGTTTTTAAGTTTTTCAACTATTTTTAACTTCAGCATTTTTTCAAAAATCTCTCCACAACGTTTCCTCTTGGTTTTTCTTCGGCAAATATTTTAGATTCGAATCTAAAAATCTTAACATTTTTTTCAAACCAACAATCCGGTGGTAATCCGGCTTTTAAGCATAGATGCGAAAGAAATTCCTCAACGTTCCAATTATATTCAACCGGAACTTGTGGTAAGAGAACACCTTTGAAAAAGCCATATTCCAATACCAATCCATGTTTACCTATTTCTATTTCTTTAAGATAATCTTTTGGAGATTTAACCTTTATAAGTTCTTTTGGTGAAAGAACGGTTACTTCAACGATTATTCTATCCATTTCCTCAATTGTTACGGAAGGAAATCTCGGATCTTCCGTTGCAGCTGCTATAGCTGCTTTTATAGTTGCTTCGTATAATGGAAATATCGCATCAACGTATCCAATGCATCCCCTTAGATTTTTATCCGGATATGTTTCCAATGTTACAAATACTCCTGCTTTTTGTTTAAGCTTCTCGCTGACATCCTTTGGTTTATATATTTTTCTCTCTTTTAAATATTTTTCGATTGAAGTTCTCGCCAATTTTACGAGATATTCTCCGTCCTTAATATTTAGTTCAAGCATTTTTCGTCATATATTTTAACGTTCTTATCATATGTTGTATCAGAGCCCTTGCCATATTTATCTGGGATAATTTTTCGTTCAATTTTTTCAGGAATTCCTCACATTCTTTGATGTTTGCTTTTTCAACAATTTTGTTGAATTCGTTATACAAATCTGTTATAAATGGACATTCCTTAGCCAATCTTTCAACGTTTTCGTATTTCAAAACATTCGTAGCGAATTCCATATCGTTTACAATAACTTCCAATATAAAATTATCCTTTATATAATAATATTTTCTCGGCCTGCCCCTTTTGGTTTTTTCTATTTTATAATCGATTATGCCTAAAGCTTTTAATAGGCTTAGATGTTCGATTATTGCTTTTCTACCTATGTTTAATCTGTTACTCAATTCCGTAACGCAACATGGTTTCTCCGCTAGCATCTGTAGAATAACCCTTCTGGTTGAATTTCCCAATGCATTCAATAACGTGTCAATATTCATTTATTTTTTTATTTTGTTAACCTTAGAAACAAAAATTAAATTATGAAAAATCGTGATATAATTTCCATAAGGGATTTGAGCAGGAGAGATATTGAAAGAATATTGAACGAAGCGAAAAATATGGAGGAAGTATTGTTGAAAAATATCGATTATAGAATTCTTGAGGATAAAATCATAGCATTAATGTTTTTCGAACCATCAACAAGAACAAGATTTAGCTTCGAATTTGCTGCGAAAAAACTTGGTGCTAGTGTTTTAACGATACATGAAACCAAGTCCTTATCAATATCAAAGGGTGAAAGCTTTATAGATACGATAAAAACCGTAGAGAATTATTGCGATTGCATAGTTATAAGACATCCGAGAGATGGTGCGGCAAGATTGGCCGCTGAAGTCTCGGAGAAGCCTGTTATTAACGCTGGAGATGGTAGCAATCAGCATCCAACACAGACATTACTTGATTTGTATAC
>JALUTC010000186.1 GCA_027058345.1 archaeon
TAGAGATTTAGAATTAGAAAGGAATTTAAAAAAGTGCTACTATTCTTCCTTTTTATTATCATTATTCTTCCTACCTTATCTTGGACAATTATTACTCATTGTTGGCTCCTATATTTTATTATCCTCACTGAGAAAACTTTCCATTAATTATAATAATGTTTCGATATTTAACAATTATCTTTTGGGAATAGTTTTAATCTTAATTGATTCAATATTACCAGGAATTTTCCACATAGTAACAAAGAAGGAATCTATTCATCTTTGGTTCATTGTATGGTTGTTGCTAATTTTTGGAACATTCTTCATAAGAAGGTCCTTGATGATTATCCATGGAATTACAGGTGTGAAAAGGTTTAAAACATCGGGAAACCTTTTATTTATAGGTTCATGTTTATCGTTTATTTTAATAGGTTTTTTATTAATGTTTCTTGGCTTCGTATACCAGGCAATTTCGTTTAAAAAAGTAATTGAAAAATGAAATTATACAAAGCTTTGTAATATCTCACTTTTTCTCTTATTGTTTACCAAAACATGATTTAATACTTCCAATAAATTCTTAACAGGTATTATTTCCAACTTCTTTTTTAAATCTGGAAATACATCCTTCATATTAATTTCAGGTATTATAACTCTCTTAATCCCAGCTTTTAGAGCAGCTTCCAATTTAAGATTTAATCCACCTACTGGTAATACATCACCTCTAATGGATAAGCTACCTGTCATTGCAGTATCTTGTCTAACGGGAATGTTTTCCAAAGCCGAAATAACTGCTGTTGCAACTGCAATACTTGCAGAATCTCCTTCTATTCCTTCATAGGTTTGAAGAAATTGTATATGAATGTCATAATTTGAAATATCTTTTCCTGTAAATTTTTTAATTAAAGCCGAAACATTTAATACAGATTCCTTTGCTATTTCTCCAAGTTTTCCAGTTGCAATTATCTTCCCTTCGTTTTTACTCTGTGCAGGAACAACTTCGGCTACTATTGGCAATACTATTCCTGTATAATTATTAACTACGGCCAAACCATTAACTCTACCAACTTCTTCTCCAAACGTTTTTATTATCATGTATTCCTTTCTTATTTCTAAATATCTATCGATCATTTGCTCTTCTAAACTTTTAGCTATCTCCTTTGCTTTTATAACATGTCTTGCCTCAACATATTTACAACCTTCTGCCCTTGCAATATCTCCAGCTATTCTAACAAGACCGCCCAAATCTCTTAATCTAAGGGTTAATTTTCCTCTTCTACCAGCTCTTCTTCTCGCCTCTTTTATAATTTCTATAACGGCATCCCTCGTGAAGTGTGGGATTTTTCCATCCTTTTTAACTTCTTGAGCAACGAATTGTACCAATTTATTCCTATTTTCATATGTATCGTCCATTTCGCTCTTCATGTATACTTCATAACCATATCCTTTAATTCTATCCCTTAATGCTGGATGTAATCTCTTTATAGTTTCTGGATTTCCTGCCGCTACCAATATAAAGTCACATGGTGCTGGAGTTGTTCTTATAAGGCTACCGAAACTTCTTTCGGATTGTCCTGTTATTGGAAATTTCTTTTCTTGTAATATTGTTAAAAGTTTTATTTGTTCTTCATAGGTTAAATTTCCTATCTCATCAATAAATAGTACACCTTTATGAGCTTTATGTATAGCACCGGCTTCAACGAGCTCATGTGGAGGTGTTTCCAATCCTCCAGATTGATATGGATCATGTCTACAATCACCGAAAAGTGCTCCTGCATGTAATCCGGTCGCATCAACAAATGGAGCGGTTTTTCTACCTGCATTATTCACAAGCAATTTTGGAACTAGAATTTCATTTCTTACTCTTACATAACTTCTACCTATTAGCAAGAAGACCGAAGCAATTATACCTCCGAACAATACTAGAGGATTTTTCATGAAAATTGTATAAAAGAATGTTATCAAGAATACTGCCAGAAATAGCATCTTGAACATGAAATCAATAAATCTTTCTGCTTGATTTCTCTTTTCAAGATAGGACTTAACAATTTTTTCTCCTTCACCGGCTGGAACCGTTTTTATTATAGGTTCGTATTTATTTTCAGGGTTAGGAAATACGAGAATATCTTCTAGATTTGTTGCTGGCAATAGTTCAGCCATTGCCTGTGCAAGCATGGATTTTCCAGTTCCTGGCTCTCCTATCAATAATACATGTCTTCTTTGTTTAACCGCCTTTTTTATAATTTCGACGGCCTCATCTTGACCTATAACTTGGTCTATAAGCCTTTCTGGAACTTTTATTTCTTCAGTAGTTTTAAATTGCATTATTTCTTCACTCATATTACTTAAGCAAAACTCTAACTAAATCGTATCCTTTTTTACATTCAACATTATTTAAAACTCTTTCCACGACAAAATTCCCTTCAAGTATATTGTTGCAATATGAGAAATATTTGCAATTGAATTCCTTACAAATTTCCTTTTTTATCTTAATCGATGCACCCTCAATAGCTTTCCTCTTATCGATTATTGTTTCAAACGAAGATTCTTCAACCTC
>JALUTC010000187.1 GCA_027058345.1 archaeon
GTATTGATAATCGTTAACCTTGTTGACAAGGCAATAAAGATATATAAATTGCTTAAAGATTATTACAACGTCGAAATATTACATTCGAGATTCATGTTTAGGGACAGATTATTAAAGGAAAGAAATATTAGAAACGTGGATATCTTGGTTTCAACACAGGTTTCTGAGGTCTCGTTAGATATTTCTTTCGATTTCTTACTCACGGAATTATCCCCTATACCATCTCTTATTCAGAGATTCGGAAGAGTTAACAGGTATGGAAAATATACATCGGATGTAAATTGCTATATATTTAAGCCAAAGGAATGTGGAGAGATGAAGGTTAAGTATAGACCATATCCATACAGTCTCGAGGAGATTTCTATTTCTGAGAATATCGTTGAAAAATTGTCCAAAAGTTTAAAAAACGAGTATCAACTCATCGAAGTTTACAACAAAACGTTTACATATGAGAAGTTCCTAAAATTGTTAAACGAAGAAATAATGGATGGTTATAATATAAGACTTCTGATGAAAGAATGGGAAAATATATCGGAATATTTTTACACAACACTTCCAGAAGATTATAAGACATCGGAAATTATCGATGAATTGTTCAATCTTAGAGGAAGTACAAACATATTATGCCTATTACATCCCGATATGATAGATGACGAAGCATTATCGAATGAGATTTCAAACATAATGGAAGAGTGGGAGAAAAGGATGAGCTTTAACGAAAGACTTAGAATTTACATGAAATTGAAAGAATACTTAATTCCCGTACCAATATATATAATAAGGAGAAATTTATATACTAAACATGTATTTCCTGTAATAAAGCATAACTCTCTTAGATATTCTAGAGAATTTGGATTGTATAATGAATCTGAGACTGAGGATTTATTCTTATGATTGATATTCCTGGAGGTGTTCACGTATTATATTATTTTATTTGTAAGAGAAAGCTTTGGTTTTATGCAAATAAAATTACAATGGAACATGAATCGGAGCTTGTAGAAATTGGAAAATACATCGAACTATTTTACAAAGAAGATAGAAATATTCGTGAGAGATTTTTAATCGATAGAATATCTCCAGATATCTTGGAAAGTTCTAAAGACTGTGTTTTAGTATATGAAATAAAGAAGAGTAGCAAAGCTAGAGATGCTGCGGAGTGGCAGTTGAAATATTACCTATGGTATTTAAAAAGGAAGAAGGGGTTAAATGTTAGAGGGAAATTGGTAATACCTGAAACTTCCGAAATATATAATGTTGAATTATCTAAGGATGATGAAAGGATTCTTAAAGCAGTTGTCAACGAAATAAGAAGGATAATAAATCAAGATAAACCTCCTCCCGTTATTAAAAAAAGATATTGCAATGTCTGCGCATATAAAATGCTATGCATATAATTTTCATTATTAATTATGCGGAGGTGATTTGCATGGGTGATTCATTTATCTGTCGAAATATATGATACAACACTAAGAGATGGTGCACAGTCTCCATTCATATCATTTTCTGTCGAAGATAAAATAAAGATAGCAAAAAAGCTCGACGAATTAGGAATACATTTTATAGAAGGAGGATACCCAGCATCAAATCCAAAGGATATGGAATTCTTTAAAAAGGTTAAGGATTTAAATTTAAAAGCTAAAATCGTTGCATTCGGAGCTACAAAAAGACCTGGAATTGATCCTGAAGAGGATTATTCGTTAAAAAAATTGTTAGAAGCTGGAACCGAATATGTATGTATCTTCGGAAAATCCTGGAAGCTTCATGTAAAATATGTTCTAAAAATTTCTTATGAAGAAAATCTGGAGATAATAAGAGAGACGATTGAATATCTTAGAGAAAAAAAGAGAAGAGTTATTTTTGATGCTGAACATTTCTTCGACGGATTTAAAGATGATAAAGAATATGCATTAAAAGTCTTAAAGATAGCTGAAGATTCAGGAGCGGAATGCATTGTACTATGTGATACAAATGGTGGATGCTTGCCATTCGAAGTTGAAAAGATAGTTAAAACGGTTTTGGAAAATGTTAATACGAAGATTGGTGTCCATATGCATAACGATTCGGATAATGCTGTTGCAAATTCCTTAATAGCTGTAAAGCTTGGTGCAAGACATATTCAAGGAACGATAAATGGTTATGGAGAAAGATGTGGGAATGCAAACCTTTGTTCAATAATACCTGCACTTAAACTTAAAATGGGAATAAATTGTATAAGTGATGAACAATTGAAAAAATTATACGAAGTTTCAAGGTTTATAGCTGAGATAGCAAATCTTCCAATACCACATAATGCTCCATATGTTGGAGATTATGCCTTTGCCCATAAAGCAGGGATACATATAGATGCAATGCTAAAGAATTTAAGAAGCTACGAACATATAAATCCAGAACTAATTGGTAATAGGAGGAAGTTTCTAATCTCGGAACTTTCAGGTAGAAGTGCTGTGAAACATCTGTTGAAATCGCTTGGGGAAGATGTTGAGAAAGATTCTGAAATTGTCAAAGGAATACTTTATGAGATAAAGAGATT
>JALUTC010000188.1 GCA_027058345.1 archaeon
TATATTAGGAGCTGTTTTAATCATTTGGGGAATCAGGTATATGTTAGTAATATTTTGAAGTGTTGTTCAACAATTTTTGATAAATTTTAATTTAAATTATAAGGGGTGGATAGATTTGGGTAGAGATAGCTTCCATCCTAGAAGAGGATCCTTGGGTTACTATCCAAGAGCAAGAGCTTCGAGATGGGTTCCTAGAATAAAATCTTGGGTACAAGAAGATGTTGTAAGAATCCAAGGATTTGCAGGATATAAAGCAGGGATGACGCATGGAATATTTATAGATAATTATAAGAATAGTCCAACATATGGAGAAGAGATAATGATACCTCTAACTATAATAGATGCGCCTCCGATTAAGGTATTTGCAATAAGAGCTTACATTAAAGAAAATGGTTATTTAAAAACGTTAACGGAAGTATTTGCACCAAATCTTGACAAGGATTTAGCTAGAGTATTTCCTCTACCTAAAAATATAGATGAGAAGATTATTCAACAAAGGCTCGAGCATATAGAGTCTATGCTTGATGAAATTGAACAGATAAGGGTTTTAATTCATACTCAACCAAGATTGACGAGTGTAGGAAAGAAAAAGCCAGACGTTATGGAATATTTAGTATCTGGACCAAAGGAGAAGGCATTTGAATATGCTAAGCAAATACTAGGAAAGGAAGTGAGGGTTAAAGATGTTTTTAAGGTTGGAGAATATGTTGATGTAATTGCAGTAACGAAGGGAAAGGGATTTCAATCAGTAGTTAAAAGGTTTGGTGTTAAGTTATTACCTCATAAAGCAAGAAAAGGTAGGAGGAAAGTTGGAACTCTTGGACCAGAAGAGCCTCATTGCATTTTATGGACAGTTCCAAGGCATGGTCAGATGGGATTTCACAAAAGAACAGAATATAATAAGAGAATAATGTACATTGGTGAAGATGGATTCACAGTTAAAGGAGGAATACCACACTATGGGGTAGTTAGAGGTGATTATATATTACTAGCTGGTTCAGTTCCTGGAGCTGTTAAGAGATTAATTAGATTGAGACCTGCAATTAGACCACCGAGAATTATTCCTGACATGCCTACACTTGTTTATATCTCAAGAGAATCCAAGCAAGGTGTTTGATATGATTGCAAGGGTATATTCTTTGGATGGAAATGTTTTGGAAGAGATAGAATTACCAAAGTTTTTCGAAGAGGAATATAGACCGGATTTAATACAGAGAGCATTTTTCATAATATTTACTCATAGATTACAACCTAAAGGTAGGGATCCATTAGCTGGTAAGAGAAGGTCAGCAGAGTCTTGGGGTGTTGGTTATGGATTGGCAAGAGTTCCAAGATTGCCTAATGGAAGAGCAGCCGTTGCACCAAATACTGTTGGAGGGAGATTAGCACATCCTCCTAAGGTTGAAAAGATAATATATAAGAGGATAAATAAGAAAGAAAGGATTAAGGCGACACTATCAGCATTGGCTGCAGCTGTTAATTTAGAAATAGTTAAGCAAAGAGGGCATAGGGTTGATAACATAAAGGATTATCCACTTATCTTAGAAGATAAACTTGAAGAGGTTGGAAAGGCAAAGGAGTTGAAAAAAATATTTGAAACGTTTGGATTGATGGATGATATAAATAGGGCGAAGGAGAAGAAGGTTAGAAGTGGTAAGGGAAAGATGAGGGGCAGAAGATATAAAAGGAAGAAATCCGTGTTGATTGTTGTTTCTAGATATTCCAATATATTTAAGGCTGCAAATGCATTTCAAGGAGTTGACGTTGTATTAGCAAAGGATTTAAGTGTATTACACTTAGCACCTGGAGGTCATGCAGGAAGGTTGACAATATTTACAAAATCTGCTATAGAAGAATTGAGGAGGAGGTTTGAGAAATATGTCTGAAATACCATATGAAAAGATAATTATAAGACCGCATTATTCCGAAAAAGTTCATAGAGTAATGGAGAAGGAAAATAAGCTTGTTTTTATAGTTGATAGAAGGGCAAATAAGAAGCAAATAAAGGAAGCTGTTGAAAAATTGTTCAATGTTAAGGTTGAATATGTTAATACATTGATAACACCTGAAGGTGAGAAAAAAGCATACGTTAAATTAAAAAAAGAATATAATGCGATGGAAATTGCTTCAAAACTTGGTATAATTTGAGGTGATGTGATATGGGTAAGCCTTTAATAGTGCAGAGAAGAGGAAAGGGATCACCTACGTATAGAGCTCCCTCTCATAGATATTTCATAGATTTAAAGTATAGAAAGTACGACGATATAGAAAAGAATGGAGTTATAAAAGGAAAGGTTATAGATATCTTTCACGTTCCAGAAAGAACCGCACCACTGGCAGAGGTTAAATTAGAAAATGGGGAAAAATTATACGTATTATGTTGCGAAGGATTAAAGGTTGGAGATACCATAGAAATAGGAGCAAAAGCTACACCAAAACCTGGTAACATTCTACCTTTATATGCAATACCTGTAGGTTCTCACATATTTAACATAGAGATAAATCCTGGAGATGGAGGAAAACTGGTTAGAGCTGCGGGAACATCTGCATTGTTAATATCAAAGGATGAGGAAAAAGTTATAGTACAACTTCCAAGTGGAAAGTTAAAGGAATTGGATCCCAAATGTAGAGCAACAATAGGGATTGTAGCTGGAGGTGGAAGAAAGGATAAACCATTCTTAAAAGCAGGGAAGAAATATCATGCACTTAGATCCAAAGCCACCTATTGGCCTGTACCAAGAGGAACTGCAATGAATCCTGTTGATCATCCTCATGGAGGAGGTTCAAGAAGACCAGGAAAGCCAACAACAGTTTCAAGACATGCACCACCAGGACAAAAGGTTGGATTAATAGCTGCGAGAAGAACTGGAAGGAAGAAGAAGTAAATGTTATTTTTATATTTTTATTAGGTGATTTCATATGTTTAAATTAGGAGAGAAGTTTACATATAGAGGATATACAATAGAGGAATTGAAGAAAATGTCTTTACAAGAATTTGCAAAACTATTACCGGCTAGAGAGAGGAGAAGTTTACTTAGAGGATTAACACCTGCACAAAAGAAACTACTTGAAAAGATAAGAAAGGCTAGGGAAAAGGGTAAGAATAGAGTAAGAACGCATTGCAGAGATATGATAATATTACCAGAAATGGTTGGAATGATAATAGAAGTGCATAATGGTAAAGATTTTATACCTGTTGAAATTACACCTGAAAAGATAGGACATAGACTAGGAGAATTTGCACCAACGACAAAGAGAGTACAGCATGGATCTCCTGGAATTGGAGCAACGAAATCAAGTATGCACTTACCAATCAAGTGATTTATTATGGAGCTGGACTATTCTTATAAAGTTCCTAAGGAAAAGGAGAATAAGATTGCAAGGGCATATGGGAAGGAGTTAAGAATATCTTATAAATATGCGGTTGAAATGTGTAGAGAGATAAAGGGAAAGAAATTGGACGAGGTTAAGAAGTTCCTGCAGGATATTATAAAGATGAAAAGACCTTTACCTTTGAGAAGATATAAAAAGGGCGTTGCTCATAGAAGCGAGCTTCAGGGGTGGTATGCAGGGAGATATCCTGTTAAAGTTGCGAAGGCTTTTTTAGAAGTTTTAAAAAATGCAGAAGCAAACGCCGCATATAAGGGGCTTGATACTAAGAGATTATATGTATTACATGCTGCAGCAATGAAAGGTATAAAGATTGTGAAGTGGATACCAAGAGCATTTGGTAGAGCATCACCACATGTTGAGCAAACTGTGAATCTTGAAATAATTCTGGAGGAGAGGTAAATGGTTGATATAAAGAAGAGGATTGTTCAACAAAAGATAAGAGAATTTGAGATAAAAAAGTTCTTGGAAAATGAACTAAAAAGGGCAGAGGTTGGAAATATAGAAATAAATAAGACACCTCTTGGAATTAAGCTTACAGTATATGTTAAGAAACCAAGATTAATACTTTCTAGAAGAGGTGAGTTGAAGAGATTGGCCGAGATATTAAAGGAGAAGTATAATTTAGATAATCCGTTTATAGAAATTAAGGAAGAAGAAAATCCAGATTTAAATCCAAAGATAATTGCAAGAGAAATTGCAGTGTTATTAGAAAGGGGATTTAATTTTAGAAGGGTTGCATACATGATGCTAAATAGAATAATTCAAGCCGGAGCATTGGGTGCTGAAATAGAATTATCGGGTAAATTGGTATCTGAGAGGGCGAAATCGTTTAAGTTTACTTGGGGATATTTGAAGAAGTGTGGAGACCCTGCATATAAATATGTTAGGGTTGCATATGATACAGCATTAACAAAGCCAGGAGTTATAGGGATAATAGTCAAGATATTACCACCTGTAGATTTACCTGATAAGCCAAAAATAATTGACAAGGAGATTAAAGTTGAGGAAAAGGAGGTAGATGAAGGTGGCAATACTAAAAAAGAATGAGATAAAGGAAATGCCTACTGAAGAATTAATAAAAAAGGTTAAGGAGTTGAGAATGGAACTTCAGAAATTAAGGTTGAGAAAAGAATTGGGAACGTTAGATAATCCAGGGAAGATTAGAGCGATAAGGAGAACCATTGCAAGAATATTGACCGAACTTAGAAGTAGAGGTGTAAAATATGATTAAGCCGGAAAATATTGTAAGGCATGAATTAATAGGATTAAGAGTTAAAGTATATAAAGCAAGGAATAGATGTCTTGAAGGAATAGAGGGTATTGTTGTTGATGAAACAAAGAATATGTTAATCGTTGAAACAAAGAAGGGTGAAAAAATGATACCTAAGAAAGGGACAATATTTCATTTTTATTTAAATGATAAGGTTGTTGAAGTTGATGGTGATGTAATTGCATTTAGACCTGAAGATAGAATTAAGAGGAAGGTGAAATAAAATGGCAAAGAAACCTGTTACGAAGGATATTGGAATAGACGTCAAAAATCCACCTAAAGAGGTTTGTAATGATGAAAATTGTCCATATCATGGATATTTAAAAGTTCGAGGAATTATTCTAGAAGGTAAAGTTGTTAAGGCAAAGATGAATAAAACGGTAGTTGTTGAGAGAAGGTATCCGTTCTTTCTAAAGAAGTATGAAAGATATGAAATTAGAAGGAGTAAGATATTTGCACATAATCCACCATGTATAAATGCAAAGGAAGGAGATTATGTCAGGATTGCAGAATGTAGGCCGTTGAGTAAAGCGAAGAGTTTTGTTGTCATTGAAGTTTTGAAGAGGGCTGAGGAGGCTGAAAAATGAGAGCAGTTAAGGCTTCTGTAACTAGAGCATTACCTGTAGGTGCCATATTGAACGTTGCAGATAATTCTGGAGCAAAAAAGGTTGAAATAATAGCTGTAAAAGGATACAGAGGTGTTAGAAAGAGACTACCTGCTGCTGGAGTTGGAGACATGGTAGTTGTAAGCGTAAAGGAAGGAGTTGCAAAGTTGAGAAAACAGGTTGTAAAAGCAGTTATAATAAGGCAGAGAAAGGAATATAGAAGACCTAATGGTATGAGAATAAAATTCGAAGATAATGCAGCCGTGATAGTAAATGATGACGGAACACCTAGAGGCTCAGAGATTAAGGGACCGGTTGCTAGAGAAGCGGTTGAAAGGTGGCCAGATATAGGAAAGATTGCAAGCTTGATCGTGTGATTATTATGAAGAGACCTACGAGTAAGAAGCCAAGCAAGCAGAGATATTTTTATTATAATGCGCCGCTACATATAAGAAGGAAATTTATGACCGCACCGCTATCCAAGGAACTTAGAGAGAAGTATAAGATAAGAAACCTACCAGTTAGAAAAGGAGATGTTGTTGAAATTGTTAGGGGAGATTTTGCTGGTATAAAGGGAGAGGTCGTCGACGTGGATTATAAAAGAGTTAGAATATATGTAAAGGGAGCAACTATAAGAAAGGCGGATGGGACAGAGGTTTATTATCCTATACATCCTTCAAAAGTTGTTATTGTAAAACTTAATTTGGAAGATGAATGGAGGAAAAAGGTTATTGAGAGGAAGCTTAAAGCTAAAGGATTAAAATTGGAGGAGATTGAAAAGGAGGTTAAGACATGAGTCGTCACTTAAAGAGACTTGCTGCTCCAAAATCTTGGTGGATTTTAAGAAAGGAACATCATTGGATAACGAAACCAAATCCAGGACCACACCCAATTGAGAGGGCATTGCCTCTATTAGTAATTATTAGGGACTATTTAAAATTAGCAGATAATGCGAGAGAGGCAAGAAAGATAATAAAGGAAGGGAAGGTTCTAGTTGATAAGAGAGTAAGGAAAGATCATAAGTTTCCAGTTGGTTTATTCGATATATTGGAGATACCTGAGGCAGATATTAGAAAGATTGTTTTGTTCGATCACAATGGAAGATTGATACTAAAAGACATACCAGAGAAATATACAAGATATAAACTTTGTAAGATAATAAATAAAACAACAATAAAAGGAGGACATATACAATTGAATTTATATGATGGAAAAAATATAATAATTTATGTTAAGGATCCGTGCAATCCGGTTGAGGCAAATGTATATAATACTAAGGATACGATTTTAGTAGATTTAAATGATTATAAAACGATAGTAAAACATTTTAAATATCAGGTTGGCAGTTATGTATATGTAATTGGTGGATCGAATGTTGGAAAGGTATGTAGGATAAAGGAGATAAGAGTGATAAGAAGTCCACAACCAAATCTTGTCAAGCTTGTAGATATGCAGAATAGAGAATTTGAAACGATTGAGGATTACGTGTTTGTAATTGGAGAAGAAGAACCTTATATGAAAGAGGTATTTCTATCATGAAGGAAGAAAAATTAAAGAATCCGATGAGAAGGTTAAAGATAGCAAAGGTAACGATAAATGTTGGTGTAGGTGATTCTGGAGAAAGGTTATTGAAGGCGGAAAAGATGTTAAAATATGTTATAAAGCAAATACTTGGTAAGGAGAGGCAACCTGTAAAAACATTAGCAAGAAAGACAATACAAACATGGAACATAAGAAAAGGGCAACCGATTGGTTTAAAATTAACGTTGAGAGGAGAGGATGCGATAAAATTTTTGGACAAAGCATTTGATGCAATAGATAGAAAGCTACCAGCTAGTGTTTTTGATGAAGAAGGAAATTTCTCATTCGGTATAAAAAGATATATAGATATACCAGGGATCAAGTATGATCCAGACATTGGAATTTTTGGAATGGATGTTTGCGTAACCATAGAGAGACCAGGCTATAGGATTAAATATAGAAAGAGGTGTAGGGTTAAGAAAATACCGAAGAGACATAGAGTTACAAGGGAAGAGGCGATTGAATTTATCAAAAATCTTTTTAATATAAATATAATAGAGGGTGAATCAAAATGAAAAAGACACTATGTAAAGGTGCTAGGAAATGTAGATTATGCGGAACTCACAGAGGGATTATTAGAAAATATGGGTTAATGATTTGTAGGAGATGTTTTAGATTAGTAGCTGAAGAGTTAGGATTTAGAAAATATAATTGAGGTGATATTAAATGTCTTTTGATCCATTAGCAAATGCATTGATTTCTATAAAGAATGCAGAAATGGTAGGTAAAAGAGAAGTCATAATAAAGCCAGCTTCAAAATTAATTGGAAAAGTATTAAAGATAATGCAGGAATATGGATATATAGGAGAGTTTGAATTTATAGATGATGGAAGAAGTGGAAAATTTAGGGTTAAGTTGATTGGAAAGATAAACGATTGCAAGGCAATAAAGCCTAGATTTAAGGTTAAGAAGCATGAGTTTGAAAAGTATGAAAAGAGATTCTTACCAGCAAGAGGCTTTGGTATTTTAATTGTTTCTACAGATAAAGGAGTTATGACACATTATGATGCAAAAAAATTAGGTATAGGTGGAAGATTAATTGCATATGTGTGGTGATTCTCATGATTAAGGTAGAAAGGGATGAGGTAGAAATTCCAGAAGATGTTAAGGTTGAAGTAAAGAAGGAATTACTAAGTTATAAAGTTATAGTTGAAGGAAAACTTGGAAAGCTTGAAAGAGAATTTAAATTTTATGGTATAAATATTTACAAGGATGG
>JALUTC010000189.1 GCA_027058345.1 archaeon
GTGTAAGAATACATGCTGCACAATCCATTGTTGGAAATGTTTTATCTAGCATTGCCATATGCCCACCTATACTTGGAGATTTTTCAACGAGATATACCTCGTATCCCATATCGGCCAAATCCAATGCAGCTTGTATTCCTGCAACGCCTCCACCTATAACCAGTGCTTTATTTTTAACTGGGACTTTAATTGGTTCAAGAGGTTTCAAGAGTCTCGCTTTTGCAACAGCCATTCTCAATAAATCTTTTGCCTTTTCATTCGCTGCCTCTTTATCATTCATATGAACCCATGAGCAATGCTCTCTAATATTTGCCATTTCAAGTAGATAAGGATTTAAACCTGCTTCCTGTAATGTTTTTCTAAATGTTGGTTCATGTAATCTTGGAGAACACGCAGCGACAACAATCCTATTTAAATTATATTCCTTTATATCCTTTTTAATTAAATCTTGTCCTGGAGCTGAACACATGTATTTATAATCTCGAGCAATTATAACATTTTTAAGTTTGGAAGCATATTCTGCAAGCTTTTTGACGTCTATAACTCCGGCTATATTAACGCCGCAGTGACAAACATAAACCCCTATTCTAACTTCTTCATTATTACTCATAATAAGCAAACGCAATATTGTTTGTTTAAAGAACTTTTAAATTGTTATCATTTTTGTTATTTATTACCTATGTGTGGAATAGCAGGAATTTTTAATAAGTATGGAAAATTAATACCTGGAACAGAGATTATAAAAATGCTAAATACTATGTATAATAGATACGATGGAAGAGGTGCTGGTTTTGCAGCCTATGGAATATATCCAGAATACAAGGATTGTTTCGCATTGCACATTTACATGGAGAATGAAGATGTAAAAGAGCAGGTTGAAGAATTCCTAAAGGAAAAGGTTGAAATAATAAAGGATGAAGAAATTCCAACAAGAAATGTTAAAGAAATTCCTAAGAAATATATAACCTGGAGATACTTTGTAAAACCTATAAAAAATATAAAGAAAGATGAAAACGATTATATGATAGATATAGTTATGTATATAAACGATTATATAGATGGGGCATTCGTTGCAAGTTCAGGTAAGAATATGGGCGTATTCAAAGCCGTTGGATATCCTTGGGATGTTGCAAAATTGTTTAAAATAGAAAAATACAAGGCATATTGCTGGTTGGGACATGGTAGATTTCCAACAAATACTCCAGGATGGTGGGGAGGAGCACATCCATTTAATATTTTAAATTGGAGTGTTGTTCATAATGGAGAGATAAGCAGTTATGGTACAAATAAGAGATATGTTGAGATGTATGGATATAAATGCAGATTGTTAACCGATACCGAAGTTGTTGCATATTTATTCGATTTATTATATAGAAAGCATAAACTTCCATTGGAAATTGTTTGTAAAATATTGGCACCACCTTTTTGGAAGCATATAGATAAGATGCCAGAAGAAGAGAGAGAATTGTATACTGCATTGAGAATTGTTTATGGTCCAGCAATGCTGAACGGTCCGTTTGCAATAATTGTATCAAATGGAGAATTCATGGTTGGATTAAATGACAGAATTAAGTTAAGACCATTGGTTGCTGCAAGAGATGAGGAAAATACTTATATAGCTTCTGAAGAAGCTGCGATAAGAGAAGTTGTTTCAAATCCAAGTCAAATATATGCACCAATAGCAGGAGAGCCTGTAATTGCTAAGCTTGAAAAGGAAGTTCTTGTTGAATTATTAGGTGTTGAGAAATGATAATACCTGAATACAAAATAATAGTTGATAAGGAATTATGTATAAATTGTAGAAGATGTGTATATGAATGTAGTTTTGGAGCTCATGTTTACGATGAAAAGAAGAAAAAGATTTTGAGAATTCATGAAAAATGTGTCGGATGCTTCAGATGCGTTGCAACCTGTCCTACGAAAGCGATCGAAATTGTTAGGAATCCAATGTTTTTTGATAGACATCATACATGGAAAGCAAGATATATTAGAGATATAAAAATCCAAGCACAAACAGGTTCGGTTATATTAACAGCTACAGGTACAGACTATGATTATCCAACAGTTTTCGATAGATTATTAATAGATGCATGTCAGGTAACAAATCCACCGATTGACCCTTTAAGAGAACCCATGGAAACTAGAGTATACATAGGAAGAAAGCCGGATGTTTTGGATATAGATTTTGATGGAGAAAAGGTTAAGTTAAAGACAAAAATAGGACCATATTTAAAGGCAGAAACTCCTATAATGATTGCTCATATGAGTTATGGTGCTTTAAGTTTAGAAGCTCATTTGGCTTTAGCCAAAGCTGCAAAGGAATGCGGAACATATATGGGAACGGGTGAGGGTGGATTGCATAAATCGTTATATCCTTATGCCGATCATATAATTGTTCAAGTAGCTAGTGGTAGATTTGGAGTAACGGAAGAATATTTAAAGGTTGGAGCTGCTATTGAAATAAAAATAGGACAAGGAGCAAAGCCTGGTATTGGTGG
>JALUTC010000190.1 GCA_027058345.1 archaeon
AGATTCATAGGAGGGATGTTCATAGCAATTTCTGGGATTAGTTTATACATTGCATACTTTAAAGGTAAGAGATTTTTGTATTATGTTAAGAGGTTTTTAAAATTGATTTCGATTGCCTTTGGAATAACTCTTGTAACAAAGTTTTTCCTAATATCTGGTACGATTATTTTTGGAATAATACATTTCCTAGCAATTTCCTCCATATTAATATATCCGTTCATAAAATTTAGGAAGGAAATTTCGATCGCATCATCAATATTCATAATTTTAATATATTTTTTATTGATTAAAAGTCTTGATACAAATTCTCCATATTTAATCCCTCTTGGTATATATTATGGATTTACCTTCGATTATTATCCATTGATACCATGGTTTTCGATAATGTTGATTGCAAGATTTTTTGCAGAGATTTTATATCCAAGAGGTAAGAGAAGATATCATTTCAATCTTAAATCCAAACTTTTCACATTCGTAGCACTTCTTGGAAGGAATTCTCTAAAAATTTATTTACTTCATCAACCGATAATACTTTTAATCCTATATTTGTTAGGTTTTAGAGACTTTGTGAAGTTTATTGAAATTTAAATTTATATCTTAAATTTAAATGGAAGTATTTGCTATTAGTGGTTACGAAGAAGTAGGAAGAAATATGACATGCATCGAAGTTGGAGGAGAGAGAATAATAATCGATATGGGAATAAGGGTTGATAGGATTTTAATTCATGAAGATATCGATATATCGAAATTGAGTAAGGAGGATTTGATGAAAAAGGAAATAATTCCGGATGATAGTTATATACATTCTGCAAAAGCCATAATAATATCGCATGGTCATCTCGATCATTATGGAGCGGTTCCATTTCTCGCAGAAAAGTACAACGCACCAATAATATCGTTACCATTTACTTTGGAATTATGTAGGAGAGAGAGGGTTAGGAATGATTTGTATAAGATAGATTATGGAGATATTATACAAATTGGTAGAAATGTTAGTGTTGAATTCGTATATGTTACGCATAGCATACCACAAACGGCTATTGTCGTTCTTCATACATCCGAGGGGAAAATTGTATACGCATGCGATTTCAAGTTTGATGACACACCTACACTAGGTAGTAAGCCAGATTATGATAGGTTGAAAGAAATTGGTAGAGAAGGTGTTAAATTGTTAATCGTTGAAACAACTAGGATAGAAGAATTTGGAAGATGTCCTTCGGAAAGAATTATATACTATATGCTTGAGAATATAGTTGATAAATTGGGAGATAGAGGAATAATATTTACTACGTTTTCATCCCATATTGAGAGGATAAAAAACCTGATTGAAATTATAAATAAGAAGCAATTGGACAGAGAGATATTAATACTTGGTAGGAGTATGGAAAGATATATATCTGCGGCAATAGATTCCGGAATTTTAAACATACCAGAAAATGTTCACGTATATGGTAAGCCTGAACAAATAGTTGAAATTCTTAAAGAGGTTAAAAGGAAAAAGGATAAATACATATTAATTGTTACGGGACATCAAGGAGAGAAGGATGCAATTCTTACAAGAATTGCGAACGGAAAATTGCCTTATAAAATAGAGCCTGGAGATGAGGTATATTTTTTAGCAGGGACCATTCCAAATCCATTAAATATTGCACAAAAATATGCTCTTGAAACAAAGTTGAGAATGCAAGGTGCAAGAATTTTTAAGGATATTCATGTTAGTGGACATGCTTATAGAGAGGATCATAGAGACTTACTTAGAATGCTAAATCCCGAATATATAATTCCATGTCATGGAGATTTGAAAATGATTTCAAGCTATGTTGAGCTTGCAGAAGAGGAAGGATATAGGTTAAACAAGGATATATTTATATTGAGAAATAATCAGGGAAAGAGGATTGAATGAATTATGAAAAGGACAATTTCAATAGCATTTATATTAATTCTTGCAATATTATTACTAGGATATGTATTATTCATCAAAGAGGAAAGAAAAGTTATAGAAAGTGAAAAATTTTCAAAGGCAATAGAAAAACTTATAAAAATAAGCAATATCATATCAAGTTGTGAAAAGACATCAAAAAATTATTACGAGGTTATAACTTGTTCGAATGAAATTTTAAGGGAAAAATTCGACAATATTTTTATATTCGATAAAGAATATTATGCAAAAGATAAAGAATATGTTATAACATTTTCTGGTAGGAAAGGTTTGTATAAGATTGTAATATATAAGGATGGGATAATTATTGACAATTATAAATATATTAAATTTTTTATAGGCAAGGATGTCAAAATATATGGTTTATTAGGTAATGCTGCTAACGTTTTATGTAAAAGATATGTAACGAGGAGCGATTATTATATAAACGATGGAAATTTAAGCTTATTGGTTAAGGGATTATGGTTGGAAACAATTGCTAAAGGTATTAAGAAAGCATTTGTCGAAATATATGGTAGAATCGAGGTTAGAAATTCTTGCATATA
>JALUTC010000191.1 GCA_027058345.1 archaeon
TAATATTCTCGTATTGCAGTTATTGTTGGAAGTGTTATGAACATTTTTTTACCATTGCATCCAAAAAATAGACATCCCGTTGTCTTTCCCCAACCAGTTGGGGCTATGAAAATTGCGAACCTATTTTTATATAAACCCTTTTGAACGTTTAACTTTTCAATATCAATTCTTTTACCCTTTTTTGATACATAAGATTTTAAAAATTTATTTATATCTTCTTCAACAATTTTATATCCAAGTAGCCTTTTAACATATTCGTAACTTACATTGCTTGCAGATAATATATCAACTGTCTTGAAAATTCCAAACGAATCAATTATGTCAATCTTCTTTTCAATGGACAATCCTTTTATAATATTTCTTAACGTATCAAAATCTTCCGATAATTCATCAGGAATACGTCCAATAATTTCCTCAAATCTATCTATCAAATAGATAACATTTAGAGATTTTTTGGTAAGTAATGAATGATGCCTATATACAAAGTATAACAAGAAATGGTAATATTCTCCTAATTTTTTCACAAAGAAATCCTTTCTCCTATTAATCCATATCATACCAATAATTGAATGTCTAGGTCTCTTGTTGGATAAACTCCAAGAATCGTCCAACTTGCCTATATCGTGTAATTCTATCAACAATTCTATAAATTCCTCTAAATGCTTTAAACCAAATCTCTCAACAAATAGCTTCGAGAAATTTTTCATTTCAGAAATATGGTCGCCTAGTTTTTTATTTGGATGAGATTCCTTATAGTAAGATTTTTTCTCAAGAATTTTTATCAAATCATCCCCAATAAACCTTCTTAATATATTATACAACATGTTTAATGATGAATATATCCAAAATCTTCCAATTTATATACCGGTACTATGTAGGAATTGTATTTACATGAAATTACTTCCTCTTTTAACTTAACGCTGCCATTTGTTAGGAATGCAAATTCCGAAATTTTTCCCTTGAATTTTACAGGTAATATATATATTTTGGAGTTTTCGAATGGCTTTTCAAGAAGTTTATAATCAACATATCCTCCCGTTATTTCCTTAGAATTTATAAGATTTATATTTGAAACATATTTTATTTTCTTAAGGAAGAAATCGTTCTGTCCACCAAATGGTAAAAATTCGAAAGCATTGTTTACAATCGCTTTTTTAATCATTTCAACCTTATCTCTACTTCCATGTATAAATATTAAGAATGAGGGATTATTCAATATCATACATTTCTCAACAGACCTTGCTCTTCTTCCTTCGGAAATTTCAATGAGAGTAGCATTCTCATAAGAAATCTTAACCCTTATGCAACATGCTCCTAAAAATATATCTTTAAAGAATTTTTCAATGTTTTCTCTTTTAATACCAAGAATCCCTCCTATAATTCCTGCAATATGTGTTGGCAATGGTATTGGATATGACATTCTGAATTTCATGGTTAAAAAAACTTTGAAAAATGCTTCGTAAAATTCTACATTAATACATATTCCTTTATTCATAACCAATTCCTTATCAAATTTATCACCCTTCTAATTTCATCCCTTCTATAAATTGTTGCAGGTTTTAATTCTTCGTCAAAATTTTTTGGAATAGAATCTTTATAATCTATTATATGTACGGATTTCTTCGTATTAACATTTTTAAGCAATTCTATCAAGTTTTTAAGTAAATCTATATCTGCAACAATTTTTCCATCAACAATTTTATAATCGATGAAATCGTAAATCGGCAAAGGACCAGATTCTGATAAGACAATTGTTGCAAAGAAGTATTCCGGAATATTTAAGGAATTCGCCCTCTTTGGTAGTACGAATCTTTCGATTAATAGTATTTCTAAGAAGGCTTCTATTCTTCTCCTCCTTTCTTCCTCAGAAATAGTGTTCTCCCATTCTTCGTTATCATATTTTGATGGCCTACCTATATATTCGTACATCAAAACATTTATCCTTCCAATAATGTCAGCAACCTCTACTTCAAATATATTTGGACTACCATTTTCTCTTGGAAATCTTCCTGCAAAATCTGTTGATATTGGAGTATTCCTGATCGATTTAAAATAAGATATAGATACTGGTGCGGTTCTTCTCCTACTCTTCTCCTGTCCTTTTTGAGGTACCAAATAGCCAAAAATATCGTTATCAACATATTTCCAAGGTTTTCCACTATCTTTTAATTGCTCTCCCTCTTTATAAAATGGGTCGATTTCAAACCCCTTTTCTCTTAACCTTTGTCTTATAGCATATTTTATGGCTCTAGCAGATACGAATGGATATATATTTCCTTGCTCATCATACATTTTCTTTATCGTTATCCTATTTCCTATTGTTTCATCAGCATTAACGTTACCATAAATCCTAGCCAGGATTGATATTTGAACACACTTCAAGAAAAATCACCTCAACGATTTTAATAAACCTGAGATTATCAAAGACTTTACGTGATAAAATTTATCTCCAATTAATTGTTGCGATATATATTTTGTAATATCAATGTTTCTTTTAATATCAATTCCTAAATATTTCTTTGCATCATCTGGTGAGAATACGAGCTTTAAATTATATTTTTTGATAAGTAGTAATAACTTGTTCCAAAACCTTCCTTGCATTTCTTCGACCTTTATTTCATCTATAATTCTTTCCAATATCCTCCTTGAATCTTCTTGAGAAATTCCACTCATCTTTCTATATTCTTCGCTCATTATATACCTTCCCAAAATTTCGGACCAAATTTCGAGAATTTTATAGTCCATATTATTATATAATTTGCTTAGAACAAACGACATGTAACTTATTTTTTTCCTTTTTTTCTCCTTTTTTACATAATCGATAATATTTAGCATTATTTCATTTAACGATTTTCCATCTATCCTCAATTCGTTGAATAAGACATTTACAATCTTTCCCAAATAGTTCGAAATCTTTTCTCTATAATCTTTATGATCGATGTACATGCTGAATATGAATCCTGCAATCTTTGGATATAATCTAACATCGTTTCTAATTACGTAACAATCTTCCTTCTCGTAAAACATTTTATATATTTCGTAGATGTTTGGAAAGAAAATTACCCTTCTATATATTAGCTTTTTAGATATAAAATATATTTTTGCATAATCATTGTATCCAACTCTACTAAAATGGGATAATATATAATTTATTAAGCAAAATAGTAAAAGGTTTGGCTCTTTTATCTTTAAATCATCTTTTTCCTCAATCTTAATCGGGAGCCATCTGTTGAATATTTTAAAGCTAAATCCATTCCTACCAAATCCTGCCGATTTTATAATATCCGATAGATATTTACCAATAGCTCCCTTACATATTATAATGTATAAGTTTTCGTCCGATAATTTATAGAAGGAATTTGCAATCTCTTCTAAGTAAGATTTAAAGTCAAATCCTATCCTTTCCCTAACTATATAATATCCCATACCTCTAGAATATGTTTGAGTCGTTATAAATATCGATGTAGGCATCTCCTTATTTTTTAAAGCGTTCCTTATTATGATTGTAAACAATAGTGTCCACGCATTTTTCCTCTTTAACTCTCTGTAAAATTTTGCAGTATATTGCTGTGTTAAAAATTTAAACATTCTATTGTATTGCATTGGTATCCTTATCTTAGATATTTCGTTAAATATTCTTTCAAAATATTCATCCACATATCTCTTAACAATATTTATATCAATACCCCTCTCCTTACAATACCTTTCCAATTCCTTCATTGTACAAACCTAAATGCTTTAAAACCTATACCTTCCAATAAACTCCTCTCCAAATTATAAGCCTGCTTCCTTATGAAAAATCCTAAGGTTCTTTTACCATAACCCTTAACCTTTATCGTTTTGTTCAATCTTTTCCTAAAATTTTCAAGAACAATTTTCTTTCCCTTTTCGTTCAACATTACACCATTCAATCCTTTGACGAAATGTGAATCGTCGATTACGTTCTGATTTATTAACCAAACTAAACATCTAAACGTTGTCAATGGTTTAAAATTTTCGGAGAAATCTAATGCTAAGGAATATCTCGAAGTTCTTGGTTCATGTAAGAAAGAGATTGTTGGATCGAGATGCGTTTTATATATTTCTGATAAAATATATGTGTATAAAATCATATTCATAAAGCTTATTAAGCAATTCACCTCATTTTTTGGAGGCCTCCTTGTCCTTTTATCAAACTTATACCTCTTGATTATTTTTCCAATTGCTGAATAAAATATATCCCATATTTCTCCTTCAATTCCTCTCAAAACACTTCCCAAATCTTTACCTTCGGAATATCTTTCATTGAATACCTTATGAACATTATAATTCTTTAACATTTTAATTTCATCCTTTGCAGAATCATGCTTTTCAATAGCTTTAACCATGTTATATCTCGTTGCATCGATTATTTCTAACGAAATCTCCTTCCTTTTATTTTTGTCGAGATATGCCAGTACTTGTCTTATCGTCACTATGCCTGATGGCCTCTTTCTTCTAGGCAATATTGATCCAAGATAATACGTTATTCCTTTTTTCTCACTATCGTAAAAGAAGTGAATCGATATATCTCTGTCCAATAATAATTTAAGAGCATTGTAAGTTATTGTAACCTTATTCATTACGTATATATTTGATAATGATTCTATCTTCAACGCCTTTTTCTCACCATCTTTAGATTTAAAATAAACGTTGTTATGCTTCCTGAATAATTTCCCTATTGATAATATGTAAAGATTCTTAACCATAAATAATATAATGTATCGTTTTAATAATTTCTCATTATAATAAAAAAGAAAAGTTTATTTTTTATTGTTAAATTAACTTAAAATTGTATTGAATTATAAATAAAAGGAGATGATATATAATGGTTTACGTTATAATCGTTTACGACATATCCGTTGAGAGACAAAACGATGTTAGGGAGTTCTTGAAGAAATATTTGGATCATGTCCAGAACTCCGTTTTTGAAGGAGAAATTGAGAAATCGAAACTATATTTCATAAAAAGGGTTTTGGAGAGAATGATAGACAAAAATCAGGATTCAATAATAATTTATACATTTCAAAGCAAGAACCTCCTTGATAATAGAATTGTAATCGGAATTGATAAAAAATCAGACTTTCTTTAAATTCTTCATTATATTTTCAATATATTCCGAAATGTACTCCTCTATCTTTAACCTTCTCGATTCTATCTTGTACAAAACTTCCTTACTTATATCGAAAGAAACATCTTGCATGTAATCATATGATTTTAATATTCGATTTATATCGGTTATCGTTCCAGACAATCTCCTTCCAACAGATTCAACCTCCTTCTCAATTCTTTTAGCAATTTTCGTTCCAAATATTTTGAATAAGGGGAATTTCGTCAGTGAGTTTGCTCCAGAGATTAAGAATAAACCTATGCTAGGAACGTTTTCAATCCATGGGCCAACCGTTATATCAATTTCTGGAAATCTAATCCTTGTTTCGGATATTATTTCGGATACATATATACTAGGAGGGGGTGTTTCGTTTTCAAACATCGTTCCTTTATGTGGATTCAACGTATAAAATATTACCTTATTGACTTTAAGGTTTTCAATCATTTTAAACAAATTTTCAATTGTCTCTCTCCTTTCTCCCATCCCAAGGATAATAGTTATACCAGTTTTGTATCCAACTTCTTTTGCTTCCCTTAACATTTCAATTATAGGCTCGAGATGTTTAGAAGGACAAAGCTTCCTTCTCAATTCCATATCGAATGTTTCAACAGCACCTACAATTCCTTCAACGTAATTTCCAAAATCAAGATTTTTAAGTATCCCAACATTTAACCATACAGGCTCCTTTACAACATATGATACCATTTGTGCTATTTCATCAATTTCTTCGTGGGTAAATGCATTGTATCCTGAAGATAAGAACTCTATTTTCCAGCCAATTCTTTTGCAAATGATTGCCTCAGCAAGAACTCTGGAGATATCTCTAATAGCTTTCTTTCTATCAACCTTATCCTTAATTGAAGACATGTAACAAAATTTACAATCTCCTAAACTACAATACCATGATAGAAATAATGCCCTTTCAAGATTTACATTTCTTCCATGATACTTTAACGTTAATTCATTCGCCACTCTTAATTTTTCAAAGTAATCCATTTTTTATTTTTACAATTTAACTTCTAATTATAAGGTGAAAATATTGTTATCGAAAAGGGTTTTAAATATACCAAAGAGTTCAACGCTTCAAATAACTGCAAAGGCTAAGGAATTGAAAAGAATGGGATTCGATGTAATAAATTTTGCTGCAGGAGAGCCGGATTTCAAAACACCAAAGGAAGTAATAAACGAGATTAATCGTGCAATTGAAGAAGGATATATATATTATGCGCCTTCAAAAGGTTATAAAGAATTAAGGGAGGAAATTTGTAAAAAATACAAAGAATTATATAACGTAGATATAAATCCTGAAGAGGTAATAATAACACCAGGAGCAAAGCAAGCAATCTTCGAGGCAATTTCATCCATAATAAATCCAGGAGATAAGGTCTTGATTCCAAGTCCTTGCTGGGTTAGCTATGAACCAATGGTTAAACTCTGCGATGGAAGGGTTGAATTCGTTAGAACAATAGAAGAGGAAGGATTCAAAATAGATATTGAAGATTTAAGAAAGAAAGCAAATGGTGCAAAGCTTTTAATCATAAATTATCCGAATAATCCTACTGGAAGTAGTTATGGATATGATGAATTGAAGGAGATTGTGGACATTTGTTTGGAAAATAACTTATACATATTATCGGATGAAATATACGATAGGATTACGTTCGAGAAGCATGTAACGATGCTAAGCTTTAAAGATATAAGGGATAGATTGATAGTTGTAAATGGATTTTCGAAAACATATTCAATGACAGGGTTTAGACTAGGATATGCAATTGCGAATGAGAAAATAATAGATGAAATGTCAAAGGTTCAAGAGCATACCGTTTCATGTGCTACAAGTTTTATTCAAATCGCAGCAATAACTGCTTTGAGAAAATGTGAATACTTTGTAAGAATGATGAACTACGAATATAAAAGAAGAATGGATTATATATCGAGGAGATTGAGCGAAATCGGAATAAGTTTTGTCAAGCCGAAAGGCACGTTTTATATATTTCCAAAGTTTAATTACAATGGATTTAAGCTCGCAAATATATTAATCGAAAAATATCACGTCGCAACAATTCCTGGAGAAGCATTTGGTATTGGTGGTGAGAATCACTTAAGATTATCAATAACATTACCTATTGAGAAAATTGAGGAAGGAATTCAGAGAATAGAGAAATGTTTAAAAGAGATGAATTATTAGAAAAAATAATAGAGGATCAAAGAGCTTTAGTAAAATATATATTAAGGAAGGAAAAGATTACGATCGATAGTGATATATTTTCTTCAAAGCATCCTCCGTATTTATTACTTAAACGATTAGAAAAGAAAGGTAAGAGGTTTTCCGAAGAAGAGATATGTAGAGCGATATTGATGGATACACTTTATTCTCCTATTGCAACAATCGTTCAAGAAATAAGGGGAAGGTTTTACGAGGATTTGATAGAAAAATGGTTAAAAAATATTGGAGTAAAATATAGAAGAGGAATGAAAAATAAGAAGCATCCAGATTTTCTTCTCGAAACTTCAATTAAAATCGATGGAGAAAATGTAAATTGGATTGAAAGTAAGTTCTTTTATGCTGATGAAGATATTCATAAATATTTCAAGAAAAAACAATACGAGAGTTATAAGAAATATGGTAAAGGATTAATCGTTTATTGGTTAGGATTTAATGTGAAAGATGACGAATTTATAATAAAAGATTACAAACTATTTTATAAGGAATTCCCCCATATAAAAATATATGATATTGGTTATATAGATAAAGGTATAGATGAATTTATAGATATTCTAAAAAAGCATAATATAAAGG
>JALUTC010000192.1 GCA_027058345.1 archaeon
ATAATATTATATATGATTTTAAGGACAGCAGGTCCTTCAAATTTTTTTTCAAATTTTTTCACCTCCTTCTCAATACTTCCGGTTGTAATATTTATCCCAATTTTCTTTAGCTCTTCTTTAGTATATCTTGAAGCAAATCTCTTACTATGACAGAATGAACACAATTCAGTTAGTAATTCTGAATGAATATAATGTATATTTTTCTCATGACAATTAAAACAGTTTAAATTTTCTATACTGATAACTTTTCCCAAACCATGACAGTTAGTACAATTTATTCTTTTATGAATTATCATATGAAATATGGAAACATTTACATGACTATATCCACCGGTATGACATCTTATACAATGTTTAACACCATGTAAAAGGGATAATCTTTCCATATCTATCCCATATCTACCGGAACCCTTTATAGTATTAATATGATGGCATGTACAACCCGAGAATATTTTTTCATATTCCTCTTTACTAAGAGTCATTAAATGACATCCAAAACACATAATTGTTCCAGTATGTCCACCCCACCCTGATAGATATTTCTTATAATATTCATTTATTCCTCCAGTTATATTATATTCAGAATATACATAATGTATAACTATTAATGGAAGTAATAATATTATTAATATTGGTGAAATTTTCATGGTATCACCCTTTTTCATAAAATATTCTTTTTAATTTTTCTTCAACAATCTTTCTTTTCCTTTCTTCGTAATATGAAAATATTATATATATTATGGCAATCAATAAGAATAAAGACATTCCATGAACTCTAATGTATTTTATTATACGTTGAAAGTATGTTATTCCTCTTGGATTCTCCATTCCCTCAACAAAATATTTTCCAATATATGGTATCTTTATAGGAATGTTGAATAACGTTACAGCTTTTCCAACGATTTCCTCTCTATGAACAACCCATGGATCTATATTTGGATTCGCATCTCCTTTCGTATATATATTATCTCCGGAAATTTTTATAACTCTATGCAGGATTAATTCTCTACCTTCAGGATCCTGAGGCTTCCCCCTATATAATATAATGTCTCCAACTCTCGGTTCCTTATCTATTGTCTGTATAAGAACCAAATCGTATTTATTTATCGTTGGAGACATACTACCGGATAATACTATTGCAAAGAAAACATATTTTTTGAATATTAAATAACCTACGATAAAGTATAACAATACGGCAATCATTGTTCCCATCAAAAATCCCTTACCCTTATTGTACGATTGATATAGTTTTAAAACCTCTTTATCTATATCCTTATATTTTTTCCTCTTAAATATTGTATGCTTGAGAACAATTATTACTATTAGGGATGCTATCGTTACAAGTACTATGTTATAATATAATACTATAATTTCCTTCAGATTCATTTCTCACCACCGGTATATTTTTCAAAGAATGGAATTTTTCCATACCTTAAATTATATGCATAAATGTAATATAAGAAAGTATATAATGATAAAAGTATATATTGAAATAGCGCAACCATTAATAAATCAATTCCCAAAATTGCAACGAATATCATTACAAGAATTGGTGACACAAAAATTATTGCAATTATCCATATATAAGATCTTACATCGTTTAATAATTTGAAATGCTCAGATATCAAAAACCACCATACGAAATATAAAAAATTTACAAAGAATATCATTTCGAGAGTTGTATGTATTACTACTATCATTAAAATTCCAAGAGAAACTATTGCAGCTAGTAATACCTTTTGAAAGAATGCTGATACGCCGATTTTTGTGAATCTTTCAACCTCCATGATTCTCCTATCTATACTTGTAACGGTTCTCTTAAGTTCATCCATTTCCAAATATAGTCTACCCAAACTAATCAGTATTGGTTCTATACCTGTCTCCCTTTTCTCTTCCACTCTTTCTCTTAAATCATAACCTATCTTAAATATTATACCACCTATGGTAAGAAACAATATGTCGATCAATGGATAAAAAACGTTTCCCGAAAATATATCCGAAACAAAACCTATAAGCGATATCAGAAATAATAATAAACCAAAAAATAATAAAATAAAAGAAAAAAATTTTTTAACCATGTGTTTATTTATCTTTTATCTTATTTTTGTAATGTGAGAGAAATATTCCAACTACATTGTGTTGTATCACAAGTTAGGTTAGCATTTATTGTAAAGTTACTATATTCCGTTACAACTACTTTTCCAGCGTGTGTATGACATGCTATACATGCTTCATTTGCTCCTTTTAATACACCCCATGTATTATTTGCTTTTTCAAATAATGGTTTATGTGCTTCATCAGCACCAAATATATCACTAGCAGTAACCTTTGGAGCATTGGTATATCCAGTACCAGTTGGATCGGAATGGCAAATCAAGCACTCAATTAATGCTGCTGCATGGAATTGTTTACCCTTATTCTTAGGCGCTGTTATATGACAATCTTTACAACCTATT
>JALUTC010000193.1 GCA_027058345.1 archaeon
ATGTTATATCTTCGATCAATGAAACGATGCCTTTGTCGCAAAATATTTCTTCCTTTATATTTGTTCTCTTATCTTCAAGTATGAATCTTATCCTTTTACCAAGTATATAGGAGACTTCTTTAAGCCTGCTCTTTATTTTTTCATAACTTATGTTGTAATCTCCAAATATTTCTTCATCTGGTTTAAATGTTATCTTAGTACCGGTAATGTTTGAGTTACCTACAATTTCCAATCCCTTCTTTAATCTACCCTTTTCAAAATATATCCTGTATATCTTTCCATCCCTGTATACTTCAGCTTCTAAGAATTTCGAAAGAGCATTTACAACGGTTAATCCGACACCGTGTAATCCTCCACTTATCTTATATATCTTTCTACTAAACTTTGCTCCCTTATGTAAGTGGGTAAATATTATTTCAATGGCCGGCTTATTATACTTTGGATGCTTATCTACAGGAATACCTCTACCATTATCGATAATTGTCACAGAATTGTCCTCGTTTATTATAACACGAACCTCGTTACAATATCCTGCCAATGTTTCATCTATGCTATTATCCAATACTTCAAATACTAAATGATGAACTCCTTCCTCATCCACACTTCCTATATACATCGATGGCCTCTTCCTTATACCTTCGATACTATCTAGTACCTCTATATCTTTAGCTGTATATTCCATAATCATTATTTCTCTCTTTTACCATGTTAAAACCAACTTTTAATATATTTATAAATTAAATATGTTGATAATAATCTACGGATTACCAGCAACTGGGAAAACGACAATAGCAAAAGAATTATCGAAAAGAATTCGTGCAGAACATCTAGATACCGATATTATAAGGAAGGAGTTGATAAAATCTCCAAAATATACTTATGAGGAGAAATTATTGGTATACAATATAATAGCTCTTTTAACAAAATATCTTTTAAAATATACAAATGTTATAGTATCTGGGACGTTTTACAAGGAATTTTTGAGAGAGAAGTTTATAAATATTGCTAGGGAGATGAACAAAAGATATTATTTAATAGAGTGTGTTGCATCTGAGAATGAGATAAGGAAAAGGATGGAGCATTCTAGAGAATATTCCGATGCTGATTACAACGTTTATTTAATGTTGAAGAAAGAGTTTGAGGAGACGAAATATGAAAGGTTAAGAATAAATACGGAAAATCCCTTACATGAAAATATAAAACTTATAATGAATTATATAGGTGTATAATGATGCATGCAATAATTTGTCTTAGCGGTGGTATAGAGTCTGCAACTTTGGCATATATGTTAAAGAAGGAAATGGGTTACAAAGACATAGTAGCTTTAAGAGTAAATTATGGTCATAGAGCAAACATTGAGGAAAGATTCTGCGTTGAAAGGATTTGTAAAAATCTAGGACTAAAACTTATAGAAATAGATGTTACGTGGTTGAAAAATTTCTCTAAATCTTATCTAACATCAGATGAAGAAATACCGGAAGTAAAAGAGGAAGAATTATATGATAGAGATAAAGCAATTGAAAGAATGAAGTGGTGGTGGATTCCAGGAAGAAATTTACTGATTGCAACAATTGCATTAATTATTGCGGAGCATGATTATTTATATAACGGAATTAAGCGCGATATATTCATAGGTATAAGAAGGGAATTGCCATTACCAATGCCTGATAATACGGAGGAATTTATTGAAAGATTAAACCTTGTGTTTGAATATGCAGTATTAAAATATCATTTAAAGGAACCAATAAAAATATACGCTCCATTGATAAAAATGACAAAGGATGAAGTTGTAAGAAAGGGATACGAGCTTGGTGTCGATTTTAAATATACCTATAGCTGTTATAAAGGAAATCGTGGAAAATTTATAAACGGAATTCCTGTCCATTGTGGGAAGTGCAGCAATTGTAAAAGGAGAAAGGAAGCATTTAAAAAAGCAGGTATCAATGATCCCAGCATTTACCTTCACATATAATAAAGAATTAACAAGTTGAAAATGAAAATGCTGTAAGAATTATCAAGCAAGAAATTCCAGATATTGTTCCAGATAAAAAGTTTACATGATGCTTATTCATAATCCCTTTATTTTCAAATAATGCTCCAAGAAGACTGTCGATATTACTTCCAAGGAAACCAAATACTAAAGAAACAATGATTGTTATAAAAAGGTTTTGCGTTAATCCTATAAAATATGAAATCATGCCAATTATTCCTGCAAAAATTATACCTGCAATTTCTCCAAGTAACGTTACCGCACCATTTGTCCCCTTAGGAACTGGTTTTAAGTTTATAATATATATAGGGTTCTTCTTGCTTAATACACCAATTTCTGATGATGCCTTATCCGCCATTAAAGCGGATAATACCGATAGATATGAATACACAACTATATCAGATGGATAAAATTTATATATTAATGCAAATATTAATCCAGGTGTGCCA
>JALUTC010000194.1 GCA_027058345.1 archaeon
TTATAAATCCATGGAGTTTCATGGAGATACGATTAAAAAATTAAGCTTATCTGATAGGATAACGATTGCTAACATGTCCGTAGAAGCTGGTGCAAAAACAGCTATTATGGAAGCTGATGAAAAGGTTTTCGAATTTTTGAAAAATCGTGTGAAAGGAAATTACGAAGCAATACATGCCGATAATGATGCGAATTATGAAAAGGTTTATGAATATGACGTATCAAATCTTGAACCTTTAGTTGCGAAACCAAATTCTCCGGCAAACGTCTCTCCTGCTAGAGAGCTTGAAGATGTGGAAATAGATCAAGCATATATAGGTTCCTGTACAAATGGTAGAATAGAGGATTTGAGAATTGCTGCAAAAATATTAAAAGGAAGAAAGGTTAAGAAGTATGTAAGATTAATTATTGTACCTGCAAGTCAAGAAGTTTATCTAAAAGCTTTGGAAGAAGGTTTGATAAAAATATTCATCGAAGCAGGAGCATATGTCTCTGGACCAACATGCGGTGCATGTTTAGGAGGTCACATGGGAGTATTGGCAAAGGATGAGGTTTGTATATCATCCACAAATAGAAACTTTATAGGTAGAATGGGGCATAAGGATAGTAAGGTATATCTCGCAAACCCAGCGGTTGTTGCTGCGAGTGCAGTCACTGGTAGAATAACGGATCCAAGGGACTTGGATTAATCTCTAATTCCTTCATTCGTTATTGAAAAGACAACCTCTCCTTCTGGTAGATGAGGAGCGTCCATCATTCTTGCAATTCTCTTTCCACCTTTAGCTTTTCTCAAAAATACTCTATATGTACATGTATGACCAACGATATGCCCACCTATAGGTACGGATAAATCCCCAAAGATTGCATCAGGTTTTGCAACGACTTGATTTGTTACAACGACAGCTATATTATAAGTTTCAGCAATTTTTTGTAACGAATGTAAATGTCTGTTCAATTTCTGTTGCCTTTCAGCAAGAGCACCTCTACCGATATATTCGGCTCTAAATAATGATGTTAACGAATCGATAATAATTAAACCGATGTTTTTACTTCTTATTATTTCCTTAACTTTATCGACGAGAAGCATTTGTTGATCACTACTATATGCTCTAGCATATACAATATTTTCGAGAGTTTTTCTTTCATCCAATCCTAGGGCTTTAGCCATTTGTATTATTCTTTCTGGTCTGAAGGTATTTTCCGTATCAATATATATTGCACCTTTTCCTAACCCTCCCTTATCTTCTGGTAATTGTACATTTACGCTTAACTGATGACATATCTGCGTCTTCCCAGAACCAAACTCACCCGCAAATTCGGTTATTGCCTGAGTTTCAATGCCTCCTCCCAATAATTTATCCAGGTTTTTACTGCCCGTAGTAATTCTCTTTATATTGCTTCTTCTTTCCAAAACCTCAATACCTGTTAGAAATCCCATTTTCAGCATTTCTCTAGCAGCAGTGATTATTTTCAATGCTTGACTCTCAGTTAATCCAACAAGTTCTTTCAATTCGTATACACTAGCCGTTGCTATTGATTCCAATGTATCGAAACCAGCTTCTATGAGTTTTTCTGCGGTAGATTCACCAACACCAGGTAGGTCATAAATTGTATATTCATCTACATCTTTTTCCTTCTTCTTTTTTTTCGTAGCCATATATTTTAATAAATAAAAATAATTTCATTCCAGTTTTATCTTTTCGAGAACTCTTATCTCTTCTATTTTTGTTTCTGGATATTGTCCATATTCATCCTTTTCATACTTCTTAACCATATCCCATATATTTAGCAATGCTATTGCACATGCTACTAAGGCTTCCATTTCAACACCAGTTTTTGATACGGCTTTTACCGTGGTTTCAACCTCTATGTAAGAATCCTTCACGTTAAATTTCACGTCGATATTCGTTAAGTTTATATTATGGCATAGTGGCAATAGTTCAGGAGTTTTTTTAGCAGCAATTATTGCTGATATATGAGTTGTTGAGAATACATCTCCCTTTTCAATCTCTCCCCTTTTTATTCTTTCAATTGTTTCCCTTTTTAGTTTTATTCTTCCAATAGCTTTTGCAATTCTAACGATGTCCTTTTTGCTCGAAATATCAACCATCTTTACGTTGCTCATATAATTTCTTCAAAAACTTTATCGACAAGAATTAATGATACGGAGAGAAAGAGGAAGATGATTGATAATAGAAAATTTGCTTCAAAAAGTATTGTCCCGTTATTTAAAACATTTTTAATCATTGACACGGATGCAATCGATTGCGGAAATATTATTGGTATCGAAATTATTATGAACAATGATTCCTTAGCTCTCGTAAATAGAATTAGAAGTGATAGGAATGTTAATGTAACGACAAGAGATATTAAAATCAAATTTATTGACAAATAAAATTTAAGTAAATTTTTTTCTATTCCAAAGAATAT
>JALUTC010000195.1 GCA_027058345.1 archaeon
CAATGGATTATATTTGAATTCTTCTCCCCAAAAGACAAACGTACATGATGTTAGCTTAAACTCCTTTGTCTTATATATAGCTTCCTTTAAATCTAATCCAGAAACAATCTTCTTCTTTTCCATCTCCTTTATCCTTTTAACCCTTTCCTGAAATTTTTTCATCAACGCCTTCTGCTTCTTCCTCCTTTCAATCGCTATACTCGTTGTCTCATAAAATAATCTCAAACCTAAAAATACCATTACCAATCCCACAAGAAATTTAAACGGTTCAGGTTTATACAAGTAGTTTACTCTAATATATGCACCAAAAAATGCACCAATAATTGCTCCAAGTCCTGCAATACCTCCTAAAGCCCAGGCCATTCTTCTCTCTTTCAAATATCCATATATTCCACCAATTGGTGCTATTAAATTTATCACAAGATTTGTGGCTGATACGCTCGGATTTGTATAATTGAAAAATGTAATCATGAACGGCAATGTTAAAAATGCACCTGTAAGCCCAACCCATCCAAGAACTAATGCACATAAATAACCTACAATTATAGGAATTATTGGATTAACATCAATCTGTGCTACTTCGAAATACATATTTAATAATTTATTGATGATAATAAAATTTTCGATTTTTTATAAATCATTTTTCTACTAGAATATTCCAATTTCCTCACAGATTTTAACAATATCATCTCTGCTCAAATTTTTATATTCAAGAATCGTAAACCTATCAGGCTTAACTTCCCTAGCTTTTAATATTGCTTGTATAAAATCTTCCTTATCTATTTTAACATCATATATACTTGTAGGACACCTAAGTTCCATCATTATCTCTCTTATCCTTTTCCAATCTTTACCATGTAAGTATAAGAAGAAAATCGTAGCAAGTGAAACCTTTTCTCCATGAAGTATATCATTTCCAGGCTTTATTATATCTAAAGCATGTGCAAACTTATGTTCGGCACCACTTGCAGGTCTAGAAGAATTTGCTATGCTTATCGATATTCCCGATGCAACCAGTGCTTTTATTAATTTTTTAATACCTAATGTTTCTCCCCTCTTTATTAATCTCCTGTACTTTATAACAGTTCTAGCAGCCATTAATGCAAGATTTGCGGCATATTCACTGAATGGTTCCCTCCTTATCCTTCTCGCAAGCTTCCAATCTTCAATCGCGGAGAACTTTGCAAGCAAATCTCCACAACCGCTTGCCGTTAATCTATATGGTGCACTTTTCAAAATTTCCAAATCCGCTATTATCGCATATGGGGGTTTTGCCTTAATCGAATAAGGTATGCCTTCCTTAAATATGGATGCAAACGAAGATGAAATACCATCGTGAGATGCACAGGTAGGAATGCTTACAAATTCCGTATCAGTTTCCTTTGCAAGAACTTTAGCAATGTCTATTACTTTTCCACCGCCAATTGCTATGATAAAGAAACTATCATTGAAATCTATTTCATTCTTTATTCTTAATACCTCATTATAATTAGAACTCAATACGATAAAACTTCTCACGTTAAAATTTGAAGATAATTTCTTCTCAACACATCTCCCAACTAAATTGTACGTTTTCCTACCAGATAGGATTATGCAATTCCTTTGATGAAATAACCTAGCAATTATATTGTTGATATCTTCGATTATCTTCTCTCCTATATATATCTCTCTTGGAAATTGCATCCATCTCATATTATTAGTATAAACCAACATACCTCTCAAATATATTATACATATCGTTATCTATTATTCTTAAATATTCCATAAGATGTGTGTTGTTACTACAAATATATTCTAAGTATTCCCTAAAAGTACCTTTTTTCAAATGATATTTTATATTAAGAAGGATCTCTTTCAATTTATTTATTCCATGATTTATAATATCCTCGACTGTCATTTCATTCAAAGATTTATTTGAGCAAACATTACATTTACATGGAATTTCATCAAGATCCGAGATATCTATGAAGTCATTGTTTATAAATATCCTACCTTTATAGGCTTGGATTTTTAATTCTTCGTAATCGAACAAATCTACTCCAAGATATACAAGTATAGGTATTAATCTTATTGGCGTGAATGCTAAATATATTAAAGTTTCGAACGATATCTTTTCCCTTAAATCTATAATCCTTTTTATAAAATTTCTTGACTTCTTCGTTATATATATACCATCTGTTATAACAATGATTTGAAAATCTCTCTCTATATCTACATCCCCTGTCAATTTTAGAACCATTACATTATCGGATATTTCTTTAGAACATGTGTTAAATTCATTAGATAAAAATGAAATTGTCGCTGGTAAATCTTGTACATATTCCTTAACATTTTCTTCTAAATCATAAATAAGTGTTGGTGTATATATTTTTCTCTCACCATGCTTAACCCTACAAATTCTTGCAAATCCATAACTTTTAACGACCTTAATATCAGTTCGGCTCTTCTTCATCATCGATCAGTCAGGAATAACCTCATCATTCCTTAAATATTTCATATTCAATCTTCGCTATCTTATTCGCTGTATCGACAATCCTTTCATATAAACTTTCGTTAACATTAAGCTTGAATTCTTTCATAGAATAATCTCCCTTAGATACATATATTATCGAATATTTTTTAAACCCAAGGAGATATGCATATGCATTTGCCTGAAGAATATGCTCAATGTAAGGTTCGGAAATTTCCACAAAATTTTTATCTGAAACAGTTTTTATTTCGTATACAATCTCGTTATCATAATCAACCAAATCCGCTCTTCCAGATACTTTTATATATCGAGGAATTTCTTTCGACGGAAATACTATTTCAACCCTAGCCTCCATTTTAACATTATTTCCAGAAACAACTTCTTGTAAAATCTCATGTATTATCTTTCCAACATAAAATATTCTTAAAGAATTTATCCTCTGCTTTAAATAATTTAAGAGATAATCCTTGTCTATTAACCCTCTTGTATAAAGATATTGTAAAATCCTTTCGTTTAATATTTCTAATACATCTCCCTTACATAACTGTGATATATAATAGTGATATGGTTCAAATTCCTTAAACTCATTAATATAATTCTCTATTATAATATTTTCAAGCATCTTTTTTATATCCATATTATTAATGAACGACTTGTTACATGTCTTCATATTATCCTTATTACCAGGAATCGAAGCAAGATATGCTATAATTTATGGCCTATATAAAAATTTAAATATAAAAAATCTTGTAATAATATGCTCGATATCAATATTCTTACTATCAATAATCTTATCGTATATAATTCATCTCCTCGATAAGGTCGTTAAACAGTTATCTCAAAAATATAATATATTATACAAAATGTATGTTAAGTATATATTATCTATAAGGAAAAGGTTTAAACCATATGAAAGGTATGGAGTATTTGGATTGATAATTTTCGTTGCAATACCATTACCCATATCAGGAATATATACCGGCGCCTTTATCTCCTATATTTTGGGTTTAAATAAAACGAAAACATTTCTCTCACTATTTCTTGGAGGAAATATATCGATGATGATAGTTTCAATACCTATAATTATATTATAAAAACGGCCGCAGCTATAACAGTAGTCCAAATACCATTTTCTCTAACAACTGCTGTCTGTGTAATATTCGTTGTATAAATTATCTTTCCACTCATTAAATATGCTTGCTTCTTTTCATCCCAATTCTTTGCAGGATCAAATTTTATCCCAAGCCTTGTCGCTAACATTGTAGCTGCTAAGTCTTCAGCATATTCTCCAGCCTCCTTTTCATCCAAACCAAATGCATGAAACTCACTTAAATATCCATACATGCTTCTATCCTTTGGCAATGCACAACCAATGCTTGCAGATATCAATCTATTCTTCTCATTACTTGCATTATAACTTAATACGCAAAACACTATCTGACCAGGTTTAAGAAGTTTAAGTCCTTCTTCCTTAGGTATTAGCTCACAGTTTGGTGGAATAATACTAGATACTCGAACTAGATTAAATTCTGCTATTCCAGCATCCCTTAAAGCAAGTTCAAAACTCTGCAATTTATCCCTATGCTCTCCCACCCCTCTAGTCAGGAAGAATTTCTTAGGTACTAAAGGTGGAATCTCCATATAATTAAAAATAAAAATCTGTTATATCTTATAAAGCAAAGCATAAACTTATACAACTTTTTCAACAGCTCTCTTTACTATTCTTAAACCTTCCTTATAATATTCATCAAGAGTTTTAACAGAAAGATTCCCATTTCTTATACTACTAATTGCAAGAAGAGCAGCTTTCGCAGCAGTTATCGTAGTTATATAAGGAACCTTAAAATCAACAGCAGCCCTCCTTATCTTATACCCATCGGAATATTGCTTCTTTCCACCTGTAGGAGTGTTTATTATTAAATCTATCTCCCTGTTTATTATTAAATCGACAACATTTGGCCTCCCTTCAGATACCTTCTTAACTATTTTGCACGGAATTCCATGCTTCAATAAATATTCTCCAGTACCTTTAGTTGCAAGTATTTCAAAACCTAAATTGTAAAATCCTCTAGCTATTTCAAGTATTTTTTTCTTATCACTATCTCTAACAGATATAAATACCCTTCCACTTAATGGTAGCTTATTATCTGCTGCTAGTTGAGATTTGTAATATGCAATTCCAAAATCATAATCTATCCCCATAACTTCTCCAGTACTCTTCATTTCTGGTCCTAATACAGGATCAACACCAGGTAATTTTATGAAAGAAAATACCGATTCCTTAACGCAAACGTAATCCATCTTTATTTCAACATCACTTCCTAAACCAAAGTCCTTCAACTTCTTTCCTAACAAAATCTTCGTTGCAATTTTAACCAAAGGTATATTTATTGCCTTGCTAACAAAAGGAACTGTTCTACTAGCCCTTGGATTTAGTTCTAAAACGTATACCTTATTATCTTTGATTGCCATTTGAATATTAAACAATCCCTTAATCTTTAAGGCCTTTGCAAGCTTTATAGTATAATCCTTTATCGTATCTATAATCTCCTTGCTTAAAGATTGCGGTGGCATGACCATGCAGGAATCTCCACTATGAACCCCAGCGTATTCAACATGTTCCAAAATTCCTGCTATAAATACATCCTCCCCATCAGATATTGCATCGACATCAACTTCAATAGCATCTTCTAAAAATTTATCTATTATAACTGGCTTATCCTCAGAAACTTTAACAGCTTCTTCAAAATATTCTTCCAAAGATTTCTCATCATATATTATTTCCATACCTCTTCCACCAAGAACATAACTAGGTCTAATCAATACCGGAAATCCTATCTTCTTAGCTATTTCCTTCGCCTCTTCCTTACTATATGCAATCCCATAGGGTACATAATTTATACCCAATTTATTCAAAAGTTTTGCAAACTTCTCCCTATCTTCAGCTATATCAATATGAATTGCCTGCGTTCCTAATATTTTAACACCCGCTTTATCCAAATCAAGTGCTAAGTTTATTGGTGTTTGACCACCAAATTGTAATATTACACCATCAGGCTTTTCATGCTCTATTAAATTCATGACATCTTCAAATGTTATTGGTTCAAAGTATAATTTATCGCTAACATCGTAATCTGTTGACACTGTTTCAGGATTATTATTTATAATTATTGCCTCTATTCCTTCTTCCTTTAATGCTTTAACTGCATGAACGCAACAGTAATCGAATTCTATTCCTTGTCCAATTCTTATAGGACCAGAACCTATTATTAATATCTTCTTCCTCTTACTAACCTTTGACTCATTCACATTATCACAATACGTTGAATAATAGTAAGGAGTTGCTGCCTCAAACTCTGCAGCACATGTATCTACGAATTTATAAACAGGATTTATTCCAAACTTTTTCCTCAATTTTCTAACTTCTTCCTCTGTCGTTTTCAATAAATACGCAATTTGCTTATCCGAAAAGCCTAACTTTTTCGCTTCCCTTAAAATTTCTGGAGTTATTGTCTCAATTGTTAACTTCTCAAGCTTTTTCTCCATTTCACATATGTTTTTAATCTTGTATAAGAAAAATGGATGTATACCTGTAAGTTCATGAATCTCTTCTATTGACATTCCAGCACGAATTGCATCATATATATAAAATATTCTTTCATCCGTTGGATTTTTGAGTTTCTCTCTTATTACCTCTAAATCAGTTTCATACCTCCTTCCATCGGCACAAATTCCATACCTTTTTATATCTAAACTCCTTATGGCTTTTTGTAATGCTTCTTCAAATGTTCTACCTATTGCCATCACCTCTCCAGTACTCTTCATTTGCGTACCAATTCTTCTGTCTGCATCCCTGAACTTATCAAAAGGCCATCTTGGAATCTTTACAACGACATAATCCAACGCTGGTTCAAAACAAGCTGTTGTTCTCTTAGTTATATCATTTAAAACCTCATCCAATGTTAATCCAACCGCTAATTTTGCTGCAATCTTTGCTATTGGATAACCCGTAGCTTTTGATGCAAGAGCAGAACTTCTCGATACTCTTGGATTAACTTCTATAACATAATATTCAAACTTCTTATCTTTAGGTCTTGGATTTACGGCAAACTGTATATTGCAACCTCCCTCTATTTTTAATGCTCTTATAATTTTTATGGCAGCATTTCTCAAAATCTGATATTCTTCATCCCTTAAAGTCTGTATAGGAGCTACCACTATCGATTCTCCAGTATGTATACCCATTGGATCAAAGTTTTCCATACCACAAACTATTATACAATTATCCTTACAATCTCTCATGACTTCGAACTCGAATTCATAATATCCGAGAAGACTTTTCTCAATCAATACCTGATTTATAAGGCTTAACTTCAATCCCTTTTTAACAATGTTTTCTAATTCAATCTCATTATATGCAACACCCCCTCCGGTTCCTCCAAGAGTATATGCAGGTCTAACAATTACAGGATATCCTATCTCTTTCGCAACCCTCTTTGCTTCTTCAACGGATGTAACTGCCTTACTTGGTGGTATAGGCTCGCCTATCTTCCTCATAAGCTTTGCAAACATCTCTCTATCCTCTGCATACATTATCGTTTCAATTTTACTACCAAGAAGAACAACTCCATACTTATCTAATACACCTCTTCTATAAAGTTCCATTGCCAAATTTAATCCTGTCTGTCCACCCATTGTTGGAAGAATGGCATCAATTTTTTCCCTTTCTATTATTTTCTCTATAACTTCGGGAACCAATGGTTCTATATATATTTTATCGGCAATTTCTTTATCTGTTTGAATCGTTGCTGGATTAGAATTTACGAGAACTACCTCATATCCTAACTCTCTTAAAGCTTTACACGCTTGACTACCTGAGTAATCAAATTCAGCTGCCTGTGCAATAATTATTGGTCCAGAACCAATTACAAGTATCTTTCTAATATCTTCCCTTTTCGGCATCTTATTGGAACCTCTCCACTTTTTATTGTTTCTAAAAATATATCAAAAATATATCTCGTATCTAATGGTCCTGGGTTTGCTTCCGGATGATATTGTGTAGAAATTATTGGAAGTGTTTCATGATACATTGCTTCAATACTTCCATCGTTTAAATTTATTTGAAAAACATTTAAACCAATATTGTCAAGGTTTTCATAACTTACGGCATATCCATGATTCTGAGTTGTAATGTAAACCTTATCCTTGTAAAAATCTTTAACCGGATGATTTGAACCTCTATGTCCAAATTTTAATTTATACGTATCTCCACCTAATGCCAATGCAATTATTTGATGTCCCAAACAAATGCCAAACGTTGGAATTTCTTCCTTAATTA
>JALUTC010000196.1 GCA_027058345.1 archaeon
ATGTAACAATGTTATCAAGTGCTATTTATAAATCCGAGTCAATATTATATTTATCATTGCTTCCAATAGCATTCCTCTTCTCATATTTTTACGTTTCAATAATGCATAAATTTCACAAATATTTAAAAAATGCGATAAAATCTTATCTCCATTCTTCAGAGGGAAGTGATATAGAGACAGATAGGATTAGAATATTACCTAATTCAATAATTTCAAGAAAGAGAATAACCGTATCAGAATTTGAGTCGATAACAAATGTAAAAATAGTATCAATAATTAGAAAAGACGAAACTGTAAAAAACCCTGAATCTAATGAAAAAATCAGAGTGGGTGATGTATTAATTGTTAAGGGAAAATTTAAGGATATTGAAAGAGCATACCTCTTCCTTTATGGATTGCTTGAAAAAGACTTCTATTACAAAAAGTAGATATAATGTTAACTTTATTATATATAAATTATGGTAGAAATTAAGGAAATTAAAAAGCAGGAATTTAAACGCGCTAGTTTTCATTCACATATAAAGGGATTAGGTTTAAGAAATGGCAAGGCACTTTTTAAAGCCGATGGAATGGTAGGCCAAATAGAAGCAAGAGAAGCTGCTGGATTAATCGTCGAAATGATAAAGCAAGGTAAGATGAGCGGAAAAGGAGTTTTAATCGTAGGTCCTCCTGGAACAGGGAAGACCGCTATAGCAATTGCCATGGCAAAAGAACTTGGAGAAGGTGTTCCATTCGTAGAGTTAACAGCTAGCGAAATATATTCTGCTGAAATCAAAAAAACCGAAGTTCTGATGCAAGCAATAAGAAGAGCTATTGGTGTTAGAGTTGTCGAAAGAAAAACTGTTTATGAAGGAGTTGTCAGAGAACTCAAAATAAGAAGGGTTAAAAATCCTTATAATCCATACTATTACATCCCAAGAGAGGCAACAATTACCTTAGAAACAAGGGATGACGCTTTAACATTAAGTGTTGGTCAGGAAATTGCTTCACAACTAATCAATTTAGGTATAAGAAAGGGAGATGTTATATGGATTGATGCAGAAACTGGAAGAGTACATAAAGTTGGAAGGGTAAAAGGAGAGAGAAAATATGACATAGATTTATATTCTGTCGAAATGCCATCCGGAAAGGTTAAGAAAGAGAAAGAGATTGTAAATACATTTACATTGCACGATTTGGATTACTCATTATTGTTACAAAAGGCTTCCATAACATCACTATTCGGATTTTTAAGTGAAAGGGAGATAGGAAAAGATATTAGAGAAGCCGTCGATGAAGAGGTTAGAAAACTCGTTCAGCAAGGAAAGGCATCAATTGTTCCAGGATTATTATTCATAGATGATGCACATATGTTGGATATCGAAGTTTACAGCTTCCTAACAAGAGCTATGGAATCGGATTTATCTCCAATATTTGTCCTAGCAACAAATAGAGGAATAACAAAGATAAGGGGAACGGATATAGAAGCTCCTCATGGAATGCCTTTAGATTTATTGGACAGGTTATTAATCATAAAGACAAGACCGTATAGCGAAGAAGAAATAAGGGAAATAATAAAGATAAGAGCTGAAGAAGAGGATGTCGAACTAGAGGATTCAGCATTGGAAGCATTGGTTAAAATAGGACTTGAAACAAGCTTAAGACATGCAACTCAATTAATATGGCCTGCAAAAATACTTGCAAATAGAGAGGGAAGAAATGTAATAAGAGAGGAAGATGTTAAGAAAGTAAGCAAATTGTTCATAGATGTTAAAGAATCTGTAGAATATGTAAAACAGTTCGAAAAAATGTTTCTAAGATAATCAGCTGGGCAAGTCTTCATCACTCATCAGATACCTACGCTCTCATCATTTCTCTCTTCATTTTATCGATAGCATTTTTCATATATTCAACGAGAACATCAACCAAAAATCTTAAAACAAAGTATTTTATTCCTTTTAAATCTTCCTTCACTATCTTCTTTACCCAATAAATGTTATGTTCAAAACATGTTATGAATAATTCTTTATGATAATCTTTAACCATCTCCAACCTAAACCAATCCTTATCCTTTAAATATCCTAAAGGAACGAAAAACATGGGAACTATTAAACTTTTATAAGGTCTTAACTCTTTAACAAGTTCTATTGTTTCAATGACATCCCTATCAGTTTCGTAAGGTAGTCCTGCGATTAATGTAACAGCGGGAATTATATTATTTTCGCTCATAATCTTAAACGATTTTTTAACAACATTCTTCCAATCTTCTATCCTATATGGTTTTGACTTTCCAGGCATTATCCTTTTTGCAAGCTCAATGGAACCAGTTTCTAATCCAATTTCGACGCCTAAGAATGTTTGATGATCATCGTATAATATTTCGGAAAGCTTGCTAATAAGCCTATACTTCTCTTCCGCAT
>JALUTC010000197.1 GCA_027058345.1 archaeon
GCTAATAAGATTATGGGTTTTAATTCTCTAAATGCTAATAGTCCAGGTATGTATGGAAAGTAAACCTTTGTCTCCAATGTATATACTCTCATTTTTCCCCCTTTATCAATTATTACCAATGCTGCGTAAGCATTTTCACCTTTATAAGCAATGTCGACACCAGCAACTTTTCTAATGTTTTCAAATTTATCTTCAAGTATAACTTTCTTGGATAATTTAATTTGGAAGCTCTTAAGCTTTTCTATCGTTGCACTATCAAATCTTGAATACTTGTGCATGTGGAATATCCTTAACTTTTATAACATTTTCCTTATCAACCAACCCTATTTTTATTGCTAGGTCAACTATTTTCTTACCAACGATATTTATGATGGTAGCCTCATTTAATAATTTTATAGCTTCTTCTTCGTTAATTAACTCTCCTTTATAAAACTCTTCTCTAACATCTAATACTATATCATCGCTTTCGAAAACCTTTCCACAAATATCTTTATCGCAGCATGCAAGTATTATTTCATTGCTTACGTAATAAACCTTTGCGTAAAATTCTTTATTACAATCTCCCATTAAAATAGGTAAAAAAATCAATATTTTAATAACCTTTTAATTTCTTCGAGAACTTTCAACTCATCCTCTCTCAAATAATTCTTATATTTTTCCAATATCTCAATCTCTTCCTTTGTTATAAATGTATACAATATGTCGTTTTCATCAATATTCCTTCCAACAAACCCTTCATCTATTGCAATCGCAACCCTCTCCCCTTTCTTTGCTTCTTCCAATGGTTTTCTTTCATATTGTATGCTTAATATTTTTCCCACTATTTTTCCATCCTTAAATAATTTATAATTTTTCCTTATTGTCCCTTCAAGAACTTCAACACCAACTATTGCTGGCTTACTTATTCTAAAAACATATCCCTGTAATATCCTTATTTTTGCAGGTCTAGTAACGGTTTCAAGAATCTCCCTTTTCTTCCTTTCTTCATATTCTTTCAACCATTCTTCATACTCCTCTATTAATCTATATATTACGTTGTTTAAGAAAACTTTTATACCATACTTCTTAACTTCACTTTCTGCTATTTTTGAAATTTTAACGTTGAATCCCAATATAACACCATACCTTGGATCTTGCATCTTCGATGCATTTGCTTCGATGACATCTCTTCTTGAAATATCTCCGACATCAGCAATTCTTATAGGAATATTTCTTCTTCTAAGCATATTCACTATTGCTTCTAAAGCACCTATTGTATCTGCTTTTAAAACAACGCCAACGTTATTCGTCTCTATTTTATACTGTTCAATCTCTTTTCTTATCTCTTCTATACATTTGTTTATATCTCCCTTACATACAATGATAGGCATTCCTGCAATTGCATCTTCCAAATTTTGGGCCGCTATTTTTATTCCTGCTGCTGCAGATACTTTATCAACAGGCTTAAATTTATATCTTGGATCTCTCATCTCATCCAATGGTCTAGGTTTTAGCAATGCCTTGACCTTTGTTACTATTACCTTATTATCTCTACCAACTAAAACTATTGTATCTCCTCGTTTTATATTTCCATCGTAAATTATTACATCGATTGTTTTTCCAAGACCAATTTCTTCTCTAACTTCAAGGATTGTTCCTCTCGCAGGTTTATTTGGGTCTATATTTAATTCCCTTTTTAAATATCTTTGTGCCAATCCTACTAAAAGCATTAATAGTTCAGGAATTCCTTCACCTGTTATTGCAGATACAGGTACGATTGCAATCTCTCTTGTAAAATCTCTTACTCTGTCAAATCTATCTGCATTAAATCCGAATTCATTAAGTTTAAAAACGATATTGTATATCTTTTCCTCTAAAATTCTTAACGTATTGGTATTCTGCTTTAGTAAGCTATGTGATATTGGATAATTTTCGTATGATTTCCAGCCATGTATTCTGTCGATTTTATTAGCAGCAACAACAAATGGCGTTTTATATGTTTTTAAAATTTCTATGCATTCAACAGTCTGAGGCATTACTCCTTCTAAAATATCTATAACAAGTATTGCCAAATCTGCTAAACTTGAACCTCTTTTTCTCAAATTTACAAATGCTTCATGTCCAGGTGTATCTATGAATAATAATCCAGGAATTGTAATCTTTACCTTTAATTGTTTAAGCAATCCTCCACATATCTCTTTAATAGTATCTATTGGAATTTCTGTGGCTCCTATATGTTGTGTAATTCCACCAGCTTCCTTTTTTGCAACGGCCGTTCCTCTTATTTTATCGAGAAGAGTTGTATTATGAACAACAATATTATTTGAAATGAAATTTAAGTTCTCAGTTATTAAATCGTAAACAATTCCTTTGTATCTTATCCTTCTTATATTTTTTATAGGAAGAAATCTTATCGAGGAAAAATCTGGTATTGGTATTTTTCTATACAATCTTTCCTTCCATATTTGATGAAAATCTTTATACAAATCATTTTTCAAGAAGTTTTCAATATTTTTAATATTTGGTCTCTTAATTATGTTAATAAATTTTTCCCATGAATCTAAAGGTATCGTGCTCGTTTTTCCCAAACTGAAAGATAATATTTCATCTATATTTATATCATTAAGTGTATATCCAAAAGATAACATTAAATATTTCAAATATTTTCTATCAATATAAATTTCATCCTGTTTTTCTTGTGAAATTGCTGCCACCTTATCTTCTAACGTAATATATTTAGCAGGTTTCCATCCCTTCTCAGTTAGGAATGGGTGTTCTTCTGTAACCTTTATCTTATAACCATTTTCAAGCGTTACTTCATATAGGTAGCCATTGTAAAGTTTTTTCACAAGATTTGCTCTAGATTTAGATATGTAACCTTGCTTGAGAGAAATAACGTAGCAATTTTCGCTCAAATCTTTTATCTTGACATAACTACCATCAGATAATAGTACAAACTCTTCTGGAAAAATACACTTTCCATGATCTATATGTCCCAAAACTGCAACAATAGGTTGTCGTATAGGCATATCCGTTCAAAATATAAATAAAAAGTTGAAGATTAAAAAAATAATACTTTGAAAATTTTAAACACAACCTGTAGGTTTTGGAGCTCCAGCAAATTTGCAAGCTTGCTTAGCAGGTCCAAGAGGGAACAATTGGTATAAATATTTTAGGTCGAAATCCTTGTTAAACTTCTCCTTGAAAACTTTTTTCATTTCTCTAACAAGCATTCTTATAGGTGGGCATATTCTATATTGTTCGTAATATTTTCTCAAGTATCTTATAACTTCCCAATGTTCGTCCGTTAGTTTTATTCCTTCCTTTTCAGCCATCCATTCTGCAATCTCTTCATTCCAATCTTCCCAATTTTGTAAAAATCCATCTTCATCAAGAACCAATTTTACCTCTTTACCACTTTTAAGCTTTGCTATAACTTCTGCCATAATATTCACCTCTACTAAAATAAAACGCTTAACATTTTAAAAAATTTTAATATTATAGGATTGTGATATATCAGATTGTAGTTATAGTTATATTAAAATCTATTATATATATGGTTATTGAGCAGATTTATAAGGATGCTATTGTTTATTCAAATTTACTCGCCCTTGCTAGTATAGGATTAACATTAACATATACAGTTACAAAGGTCCCAAATTTTGCTCACGCATCATTCTTAACAATCGGTTGTTACGTAACGTTAACAATTGTCTCACTCTTTAAATTAAATGTATATCTTTCTATACCCATATCATTTCTCATCGGAAGTATAATAGGAGCAATCGTGTACATTTTTGTCATAAAACAATTGATGAAAAGAGGTGCAGATATTGTTAGAATAATGATAGCAACTCTTGCAATCGATATAATTATATTTGGAGCCATTAATATATATGCAGATGTTTTGGATAAAATTGGAATATTTTCCAGAAATTTTATTCTAAGAGATTTCGACATCAAATTTAATAATATAGAAGGAGTATTAATCATTTCATCCCTATTAATAATATCGTTGGCAATCTTTCTTTATCTATTTTTATACAAGTCAAAATATGGTATAGCTATTAGAGCTGCAATAGAAAATCCATCTCTTGCTAAGGTAATGGGTGTAAATGTTGAAAATGTCTACCTATTTTCATGGTTCTTTTCAGCAGGTCTCGCATCAATGGCTGGAAGCTTATTTCCATTATGGTTTGCAGCATTTCCAGATACAGGTGTAACACTATTACCTCCAATTTTTGCATCAAGTATTTTAGGAGGATTTACCAGCATATTTGGAACAATGATTGGCGCATATATAATAGGTATGGGAGAATCGTTACTCGTATATTACCTATCTTTAATCGTAGGATACTGGATTCTTGCATATAAGCAAATGTTCTCCATATTAATGATCTTCATAACTCTACTACTATTTCCTAAAGGTATAAGTGGGATAATCTTTGAGAGAGTGATAAGAAAATGGTCGAGATAATAGTGGATGTAATATCTTTGGCTGCAATATTTGCAATCGTTACATTGAGTTTAAATCTCGAATATGGATATACAGGAATACCGAACTTTGGCAAGGTATTTTTCGTTTCCGCAGGCGCTTATGTTGTTGGAGCATTAACTGGTAGAATTGTCATCTGGATTTATAACTTAAACGTTGACTTTATAAAAGAAAACTCGCTATCCGTTACAATAATAAATAATGTATTATCAAAGGACATATTCTTATCATTAGCCCTATTCTTCATAGTTCTAATAATTTCTATCATTGTCGGAGCATTTCTAGGATTTCTGCTGTCATTTCCAGCCATAAGATTAAAGGAAGAATACTTAGCAATCTCTCTCCTAATACTTGGAGAAGCATTAAGAATCTTCGCATATAATTATGAACCACTTGTAGGAGGGACACTCGGCGTATCTGTCCCGGACCCATTTGCATGGATTTCAATGCTCAACATAAATAGATTTTATTTTTATGCAATACTTCTAGGATTATTTGCATTGGCAACATTTATAATTATAAATAGAATTACGAACTCACCCTTAGGAAGAGTGCTAAGATTAATAAGGGAAAATCCAATAGTTGCTGAAGCTTACGGTAAGGATGTTGTAAAATATAGAATGAAGGTTTTAATGATAAGTTCTGCAATCGCATCAATGGCTGGCTGCCTCTATGCACTTTACACGGCAAATGTCATAGCAACAACATATAATAGATACGATTGGACATTTTGGCCATGGCTCATGCTAATAATAGGTGGTCTTGGAAATAATCTCGGCGCATTCTTAGGAGCATTTGTCGTAATAATTATTAGAAAGATTGTAATAATGTATAAATATGCTTTTGAAGAAATATTCCCATTCAGAATAGAATGGCTGGAATATATACTTCTTGGAATTATATTTATATTAATTTTGATATATAAACCTCAGGGAATTTTAAAGGAAAAACCTGTTAAGACGTTGGACAGGAAAAGAATAGAAGAAATAAGAAAATCATCTAGCAAGCTCTAAGGATTTAAACAATGCCCTAGCTTTATTTATTGTCTCCTGATATTCCTTCTCAGGTATTGAATCGTAAACAATACCAGCACCAGTTTGTGTATATATGTAATTCTTATCTGTAAACATCGTTCTTATTGCAATTGCAAAGTCTGAACGATTATTGAAAGAGAAATATCCCACAGCTCCTGCATATATTCCACGTCTCTCCTTTTCCAATTCATCTATAATTTCCATTGCTCTTATCTTTGGCGCTCCTGTGACAGTTCCAGCAGGGAAACATGAAATCAATGCATCCAGTGCATCCTTATCCTTTCTCAACACCCCCTCAACATTTGAAACGATGTGTTGTACGTGAGAATACCTCTCTATAATCATAAACTCCGTAACCTTAACTGTTCCAAACTCACATACTCTTCCTAAATCGTTTCTTCCTAAATCTACAAGCATTACATGTTCGGCTCTTTCTTTTTCATCATTAATTAATTCTCTTGCAAGCATTTCATCTTCAACAGAATCCTTTCCTCTAGGTCTTGTTCCAGCAATAGGTCTTGTGATTGCTTTTCTACCATCAACTCTAACAAGTATTTCAGGGCTAGAGCCAATTATTTTTAAATCTTTAAATTTTATGAAGAACATATATGGTGATGGATTTATTTCTTTAAGACACATGTAGACATTTTTTAAATCCTGATTTAATCTCGTTCTAAATCTCTGTGATAATACTACTTGAAAGATTTCACCATCTCTTATATAATTCTTTGCAATTTTAACAGCTTCACAAAATTCTTCCTTTTGAAAGTTCGACTCAATATCAATCTCTTTTTCTTCTATTTCATTGGTAACCCTATGACTATCTTTAATGATATCTTCAAGAACATTTATCATCTCTTTGGCATTTTCAATCTCTTCCTTTATATCGGTATCTTTATCCACTATAACGTCTGATATTAAGTATACCTTTTCCTTCCAATGATCAAATGCTATTATATATTTTGAAAATAACAATTCGAAATCTTTATGTTTTAAGGTATCAATTGTATTATCTGGTAGCTTTTCGAAATATCTTATGAAATCATAACTTATATATCCCACATATCCCCCTAAAAATCTTGGCAGCTTTTTATCATCTTTAACTCTCAACCTTAATATTCCTCTGATGTTTTTGAGCTTTTCCTCAATATTTCTGTCATTTTTTGCGGAAATCTTTTCATTGCCAAATCCTATGAAAGAATATCTTGCAATATTTAATCCAAAGATTGCAGATTCTAAAAGAAAGCAATTCTCATACTTATTATATATTGAACTGAAAAATATATCTGTTGGCTTTAAATCTGTTTCCAAAACCTTATAAATAGGGATTACATATCCTTCCTTAAAATCCACCCCGAGAATTTCATATCAATACACCTCTATTATTGTAATCAATGCTAACCTTTAAAAATGTTGTTATGGATGAAATTGTTGAGATAAAAGGTTTTGACGATGAAGGTAGAGGTTTAGGATATTATAAAGGTAAGAGAATTCATGTTTACTATGCACTACCTGGTGACAAGGTTAAGGTAAAAATATTGTATAAAGATAAGGGAGAATATGTTGGAGTTACAAAGGAAGTCGTTGAAAAGTCTCCAGATAGAATAAACCCAATGTGTGAGCACTTTTCGAAATGTGGTGGTTGTAGAATTCAATGCCTAAAGTATGAAAAGCAGTTAGAATTTAAGGAGAATATTGTCAGAAAACTTTTCGGAAATTGTAATAAAATAATACCAAGTGTTGAAAAATTTTATTATAGAAACAGAATGGATTTTATTATTGGAAAGGGACCCAAAATAGGTTTAAGAGAGGTTGAGAAGTATTATAAGATTGTTGATATAAGAAAATGCTTCTTGCAATCCGAGTATAGCAACGATGCCATAAATAAGTTCAGAGAATTTATAATCGAAAAAAATTTGGAACCATACGATATTGTTACAAAGAAGGGTTTCTTAAGATATATAATAATTAGGGAGGGTAAAAATACTGGAGAAAAAATGATAAACATTGTAACAACTAGTGGAACATTCAGACATCTCGATGAATTGAAGAATATTTTCGAATGTAATACATTCATATGGAGTATAAACGATAGTGTTGCAGATGTATCTACGGCAGAAAAATATCACGTAATTTTTGGCGACGGATATATAAGAGAAAAGATTTTGGATAGAACTTTTTACATAGCGCCATACTCCTTTTTCCAAACAAATACAAGAACAGCTGAAATACTATATAAGAA
>JALUTC010000198.1 GCA_027058345.1 archaeon
GGAAAAGCTTTCCGAAAACATAATAACAATTTTGCGCAACACATCATATAAAGATACGATTGATTTATATAGAGCCATTAATTTATCTAAGGCAAATCTTCCAAAGGCTAATTTTTTAGACGTAAAAGATTCAGACTCTATTAGAATAATAAAGGAAAGGAAAATAAATCTTTACGATGTAATGAAATATTCGGAAGAATACGATTTAATATCTAAGGAATATCTAACAGGATATAAAATATCGATTTCATCTGCTAAAGAATTGTTGGATAATGTAATGGATGGATTAAGATTAACAAATGCCGTCGAGAATTTATATATAAAGTTGCTTGCAACCTATGAAGACTCGCATATAATAAAAACTAGGGGTTATGAAATAGCAAAAAGGGTTAAGGAAATTGCTAAGGATGTTTTAAACGGAAACTTAGATATAAGGGATTTAGAAAATTTTCTGATAGAGAATAGGATAAATCCAGGTGCAATTGCGGATATCATTACTTCTTCAATTTTCCTATTCTTTATATATTATTATGCAGAAGAAAATCGTTGGAAGGGCATGGAAATTCGGCTCTAATGTAGATACGGATCAAATAATACCTGCTGAGTATTTAGTTACGGATGATGAAAAATTTTTGGCAAAACATGCATTTGAAAAGGTTAGACCTGAATTTTACAAGTTTGTAAAACCTGGCGACATTATTGTTGCTGGAAAAAATTTTGGATGTGGTTCTAGTAGAGAGCATGCCGTGAGAGCTTTAAAAGGGTTAGGAATTAGCTGCGTAATAGCTGAGAGTTTTGCGAGAATATTTTTTAGAAATGCTATAAATTTAGGATTGTTATTAATCGAAGCCAAAGTCGATGCAAATGATGGAGATGTTTTAGAAATAGATATCGATTCGGGTATAATTTATAATAGAAGTAAAGACCTTGAGTTTAAATTTAAAAAGTTACCAGATTTTTTCCTTGAAATAATAGAGAGTGGTGGCTTGATAAATTATGTCAAAAAGAAGTATGGGATATAAACTGGTAGCAACGGATGTTGATGGAACAATAACAAATGAAAATAGGGAGGTAGATATTGATGTCTTATATTATATAAGAAGGATAAGGGAATTTGTCCCCATAGTTATAACAACTGGAAACAATTTATGTGTAGCAGAGATAATTGCAACATTAATCGGAGCTTCTAAAGATTACATTATAGCTGAAAATGGCGGAGTTTTAAAGGTTAAAGATAAAATTATAAAGCTTGGGAATAGAGAAAAGGCTATTGAAGTGTTTAAGAAATTAAAACAAAAGTATAATTTGGTTGAGGTAAATATGAGTAATTGTAGATTAACGGACGTTGCAATAAAAAGGACAATTGATTCAAAAATTTTGGAAAAGGAAATTTTAAATTACGATGTTAAAATATTTGATACAAAATTTGCGATTCATATTGTTGATAAAAACGTTGATAAATCCATTGCTTTAAAAAGATTATCGGAACATTTAAACATAAAACTTGACGAAATAATTGCGATTGGAGATTCCGAAAACGATAGAAAAATGCTTGAAGTTGCTGGATACTCGATATGTATAGGTTATGAATTGAAAGATGTTGCTGATATATGTTTTGAAAGAAGATCCGATGCATTTAAACACGTTCTAAATATCATTCTCAAAGGACGTTAAGCTTTTAAATTATAAAAGGAAAGCTTTTAACATAACCCTTTACTAATTTATAAAAATTTCTTGAAGTGATTAGCAATGATTAGATATCAGATTTCATCAATATTATTTGGTATAGTATGGGGAATATATTATGCAATAACCAGAGTTTATTATATAAAAAATTTTGGAAACGATATAACATTGATTTTAGCATTAGAATGTCTTGCAATGTTTCTATCACTGATATTTGTAAGATTTTTAAAGTATTATAAAATATTGGTAGTAATTATTTCAACGATACCTTTGCTACTTGTTTTAATTCCATTTATATACAATAAATATCTTTATGTTATAATTTTATTCCTTGTATCAATATCTTACGCGATAGCTTATCCAATGATTGTTAAGGTATTGAATGACTTTTATCCAAGATTTTTAGTATTAGCAACGATTGGATATTCTATAGGGAGCATATTAATGGGTCTAATATCTGAGGTACATGGTTATGGCTTAAACTTCATGTTAATGGGCCTGCTATTATTTATAAGTTATTCTTCATTGCTCAAATCATATAGATATAGTAATGAAAATGTTTCATCGATAAATATTTCATCGAAAATTTTAAGTTTAATCTTTATCGTAGCCCTTTCTTCAGTTGCAATAGAAATTGTATATGCATATTCCTCGTATAAATTATATGAAATAGTTGACA
>JALUTC010000199.1 GCA_027058345.1 archaeon
GCTATACCCAATAATAAAAAAATATTTTTTTTCTTGTAGTTTATCATGAAATATTTTTAATAAACTAAAAAATGGATCTACGGTAAATAATTTTGTCCCATGACCGAAAATTAAAAAAGGATTTGTTCTGTTATCAATCTCTTTTATATCGATATTCTGAGAATTCTTTCTTATGCTACCATCGTTCATTCTTAGCCAATCACTTGAACCATGCAATTTGTAATAATTAATTCTTCCAGCATTATAAGTATCTTCATTAATTATGGCCTTATCAAATCCTACCCATTTCTGACTAACAAATCCAGTATAAAGACTGTTATCATCTTTAAAATGTTCCTCTAAAACAAGATCATTATTAAGTGTAAACCAATCCAGTTTTGTACCAATATGAGGATTGTCTTTAAAGAAATTACTCAAAGGCATGAGAAATCCGGTATTGTTTATATTAAGCCATTTTTTGTAACAACTATTCTTAATTTTTTGTTCAATAGCATCATATAAATCTAATTCTGAATTCTTATTTTCTAATTTATATTCTTGTTCTAATTGAATTATTTTATCAGACCAGTTACCTGTAACCGGATAAGGAAGGAGATTCTCTCTATTTTGAATTCTCCTTAAAAGCATTGCAAATTCTTCTATATTGGGTTGATAAGAATATCTACCATCGGCATCTAAAGTTCTCCATCGAGCATGATAATCAAGACATGATAAAATAAATTTTATTGTTTTCCTTTCAGTTGGTGTAAATATACTTTCGCTGTTATTGCTGAGTTTCTCTAAATCGTTCAACATTTCCATTGACATTTTACAGCCAGCTGGTTTTGAGAATCCAGCTCCTGTAAAAAATAATATATTTTGAATGATTTCCTCTATCATACAAACCAAGTTGTTCTACGAGCTGTATTGTTATAGGGTATTTGCTTGCATTTAAAATGTGCTGCATATTCAGCGATTAATTTTGAATATAATGTGGTAACTGGCTGAGCTTTTTGTTTAAGCCCTTTCCAATATAACCTTGAGAATTCATATACCTGACTGATTAGTTTGGAGTGTGAAAATGACCCGCTTGGATCATAAATTTTTATCTTAATTGGATATTCTTCCTGTCTGATTGGATTAATAGGTTTTTCCCAATATCTCAGATTATTAAATAGTAAGTATTCATTTGGCTTTAATTTGATATATGTACCACTTTTAGGCATAAATAAATTATAATCCAAATCAAAACAAATATCAGTCAATGTTTTTACATCATTAATTTCAACAAATACGATAGGGATGTTCAAGTTCATTTCCTCATAAAGGATTTTTTCAATTGAGAACCTTTCTTTGCTTGATGGAGGTTTAAAATAGTGAACAACTAAACTATCACAGTATTTATTCTTTTCAAGATAAGTTGAGATTGAACTTTTAATTGAAAGGGTAATATCTTGAATGGAATTTTTTTCTTCAAAAGCATCTATATTTTTTAATAATCCTTCATTATCAAAGTAAATAGCTGATCCTATAAATTTCTCCGATTCTTTTTGAAAGATATTGAACCCTATTACTATCTGGTCATGTCTATCAGTTTGCAATTTCCAAGGAACACCTCCCAGCTTAGCAAGCATAGCGATTGATATGTTTGGTAAATAATAATGAAAATTTTCTGAGAATATTTTGCTACGGTCAATAAATTGCGAGGCGATATTTTTTCTGAGAAGAATTTCTTTGACTCTATAGTAACCCTCAGATTGTTCTGACGTTGCTTTTTGTTTATCAAACGGCACAATGCATATTGCAATAAGATTACTATATATGTCATCTTGTAATTTATTATCAATTAAATATGGTATTTCCGTAAAATCATCGTATTTAATTCTTACATCATGTGGCTCTGCAGGAATACCGACATACGATTCTATTCCAGGGAAATGTCGATAGCCTCTTGAAAAGTATTTAAATAATGTATTTGCAGAGTCAGTATCAGAATAAATAAATAGCAATTTAGTATTATCTATATCGGATGGTTTTTTATATGGCCCATAATCTCGCATACCGTTAATTGGGCTATAATCTGCCAGTCCGTCGCCAAATATCATTTTGTTTGATTCAAAAGAAACATATTTAATTTGAGTACTATTTAATCGTCTTAATTTTGAATAGATCTTTATGCTATCATTATCAAAAGAAGAAATGTATTTTTTTGCAAACCTATCAATTAATTCAAAATTATTTTTGTAGAACCGAAAGTGAGGTTTAGGACGAATGCCATATTTTTTCCGAAACTCAAAATCGGCTTTTACATATATATCGTCGTGTGTTTCCTCTATAAGAGATTTCGTATATTCATAATTTAGCAATATATTGT
>JALUTC010000200.1 GCA_027058345.1 archaeon
CATCCTCAATTCTACCTATTTTTAATCCTGCTCTAGCCAATGCTCTTATTGCCGGCAATGCACCAGGTCCTGGTGTTTTTATATGTGTACCTGGAGCTCTTACTTTGATATGGACACCTGTTATACCTTTGGCTAATGCTTCTTCTGCAGCTTTAGTAGCAGCTACCATTGCAGCATATGGAGAGGATTCTTCTCTATCAGCTTTTACAACTCTTCCTCCACTCCAGATTGTTATTGTTTCTGAACCTGTTATATCTGTTATATGAATTATTGTATTATTAAAGCTAGCATAGATATAACATATTCCCCATCTTTCCTTCTTTTTTTCTTTCTTCTTTTCCTCTTTCTTTTCAGTCATAAATAATCACCTTAATCTTCACAAAGTTTTATCAAATCCTCTTCATCTTTATCGACGAGATATCCAGGTCGTGTAACTCTACGTTCTCCAATACAGATATGACCATGAACAATTAATTGTCTAGCATGTTTAATACTTTTTGCGAGACCCTTTTTATAAACAATTGTCTGCAATCTTCTTTCCAAGAGATTTTCAACGGTTAAGGAAAGGATGTCGTCGATTGTAATATCATCTTTATCTATTAATCCCATTCTTTTTACACGATTTACTAGCAATTTAAGTTGTTTTTCTCTTTGTTCTTCTGGTAATGCTAATAAACTTCTAGCCTGATGTCTTATATTTCTAATTATGGTTTGAGCTCTCCACAATTCTCTCTTATTCTTTAATCCATACTTATTCATTAATATTGCTTCTTGTCTTAATCTCTCCTTATCCCATGGTTTTTTTGGAGTATCGTAGCACTTTCTTGGCTTTTTTGGATCTCCCATTAAATCACCTCACTTCTTTTTCTGTTCCTGTTGCTTTGATCCATGAGCCCTTGGTCCTTTAGCTCTTCTCATAACACCAACGGTTCTACCTTTTCTAAAGCAAGTTCTTGTTCTCTGACCTCTAACAGGTAGACCCCATGCATGTCTTAATCCTCTCCAACATTTTATCGTTTTTAAAAATTCTATATCCATTTTAACAGTTAAATCCCAATCTCCCGCAACCTTATGCATGTTTTCCCCAGTGAATGGGTCTCTTGGTCTATTTAATAACCATGGAGGCACAAGTTTTGGTAGATTTTTAATCGTTTCTTCAATTCTTTGAATTTCTTCCTCACTTAATTCTCCTAATCTTTTATTCATATCTATTTTAGCCAATCTACAAATTATTTGTCCCAATCTAATTCCAATTCCCTTTATTTTTGCCAATGCATAAGGAACCTTCTTCTTTCCTTCTAAATCTGTATCTGCTATTCTTACTATGTGTTTAAATTCTGTTGCCATAAAAATAAAGTAAAAATTTTTAAATTAATAGCATAATTTCGGAAATATACTATTGTTAAGAATTTAAAGTTGAGAAAAAAATGTGATAAAAAATGCTTGAAAGAATTGTACAAGAAATTAGGAATAAAATGCCTAAGGATGCTGCAGAAATAATTATTAACTTGGACGAAAATTTGAGGAAGGAGGTTTTTAAGAGATTAACCCCCGAAGTAATAGCGAGTATAATACCTGAGATTGATGAAGGTTTAAGAGGTAAGATATTTTCGGAAATTCCCATAGATAAGGCTAGAGAAGTTTTTTTACAATTGAGGTTTGATGAAAGGGTAGATGTTCTTCAATCTCTTCCAAAGGATTTCCAGGAAAAATTGCTTGAATCGTTACCTAAAATAGAAGCTGATGAAATAAAAAAATTGGAAACTTATCCAGAAGGGACTGTTGGTAGTATAATGACGAAGGAGGTAATTGCTCTTAATGAAGAAATGCTCGTTGATGATGCTATAAAATATATAAGAGAGAATGCAAAAAAATTTGAAACCATATATTATACGTATGTTGTTGATTCGAAGAATAGGCTTAAAGGTGTGTTATCTCTTAGAGAATTACTTTTAGCAGATGGAAATAAAAAGCTGAAAGATGTTATGAGAAAAAATGTAATAAAGGTAAGACCTGAAGATGATCAGGAATATGCTGCAAAGTTGATGAAAGATTATAATCTAGCAGCTCTTCCAGTCGTTAAGAATGATAATACTTTATTAGGAATTGTTACGTATGATGATATACTTGAAGTATTGGATGAAGAAAGAGGAGAGGATATAGTTAAGATAGGAGGTAGTCAATCGATAAAAGAAAGTTATAAATATTCGTCGATACTAGATTTGTATAAGAAGAGAATCGTATGGTTAATATTACTCCTAATTGGTGAAATTGCTGTGAGTCTAAATTTAAAATTGTTTGAAAAAAATCTCCTAAATTTTATAGCGCTAACGTTCTTCTTACCACTTGTATTGGCAAGTGCAGGAAATGCTGGCTCTCAATCAGCAACACTTATAATTAAGGGATTAATACTTGAAGAGATATCTATGCAGGATGCATTAACCATAATTAGAAAGGAAATAGGACAAGGACTATTAATAGGAATAACACTTGGCATTATTACGATGCCAGTAAGCTATTTTATATCTGAAAGTTTTAAACTCTCTCTTGCAATATTCCTAGGAGCATTAGCTGCAATAACAATTAGCTGTATATATGGTGGATTACTACCATTAATTGCGAAGTATTTTAACCTAGACCCAGCTATAGTTTCGGCACCATTTGTTACAACAATATCTGATATTCTTGGAACAATAACTTATTTAACTGTTTCAAGCATAATCCTTCTAAACTTTTAAAAAGAATCTTTGTTCTGAAATCCACTGAGATTTACATCTTGGACACTTAGACGGTGGTTTTATTTTCTCTTTAAATGTAAAGCCACATTTTTTACATTGTGCAGGATATATAATAAGTTTCCAACCCTTTTGTTTTGATATTCTTTCGATTTTATTCATCAGCTCTATTACATTTCTCTTACTTTTTCTATCCAGTTCCAATTCGTTTAATATCTCAGAAATTGTCAACGGCTTACTCTTTATTAGTTCTATTATTCTTTCAATTATTGTATCTTTCATATTGTGCCCTCCCGGTAACACATTGCCTCATCGTTCGGTGCAATACCATCTCGGCAATGCTAACCCTAGGAGGGCTGTCGGGCACGAGGTTAACCCCGTATCATTAATCAACGGAGCCGCCCATCGTGCCCAAGAAATAATAGGATAATTAACGACGATGTAATCTTAAAACATATCTTAAAAATATAAATAAAGGCATAACTTCGATTCTTCCTGCGAACATGTAGAAACATAATATCAATTTTTCTACATCACTCAAATCATTTACTATCTGTATGCCTAAGGTTGTTTGTGCCGATACAGTCATTATGAATGCGATGTCCATATCTCTTCCAAGCAATGTTAGCAAGACAACACCTGAAATCAATGTTAACGAGTATAATGTTATGAAAATTACAAGTAATAGAGCTTCCTCACTTTCAACCTTTCTCGAAGAGATTTTTAGTACGGAAATTTTTCTTTCTTCAGTTATTCTCTCTAAGTACCAGAGTAAGATTTTGAAGAAGGAATATATTCTAAATACTTTAATTCCTCCTGCAGTTGAACCATAGCCACCACCTATTATTGCGAGAAGGAGTATTAAAAACAAGGCAGATGGTGACATATGATTTATATCGATTATAGTAAATCCAGCGGTTGTTATTATAAATATAGATTGTAAGATACTTTTGGTAAATTCTATTCCTTCAACTTTATACAAAAATATGAACAATATTATTATCAGTAATATTATGCCTCGGAATTCAACATCCTTTATTAGAGATAGATCCCTTTTGAAAATAGTTTTGTATAATATGAAAAAGTTTATCGATGCAATTATTGCAAATATTCCAAGAACAATTTTGCTATATATTGATAGCGATTCAAAATCATACGAAAAACCACCGGTTGAAAGAGTTGTAAAGGAGTAGTAAAGGCTTACAAATAAATCCCTTTCAATTATATATAATAGAACAATCATTATAAACGTTAAGTAGATATATGTAAATAATATTCCTCTAGATTGTATCACCAAACCAGTTTCAAATGTTCTTCTCAATTCCAATAAAAGGTGAAGCCTTGTAAATGAAGGATATGGAGAAATTAGTGTGAGAAACATTATAATAATACTTAAACCACCAACCCATTGCAAATAAGCTTCGTATAATAACATAATCTTTGGTATATCATAATCAATGACTCTCATACCTGTAGTTGTTAAGCTTGATACACTTTGAAAGAATGCATCAATCATGCTAATGTTTAAAATGAATTTATAGGGTAAGCTACCGAGAAAGAAAAATAGGAACCATGAAATTACGATGAATGAAAAGAGTTGACCTGCCTTTAATTCTCTTTCTTTAAATTTTTTTACAATGATTGCCGCTGGGATAAGGCATAAAAAAAATAATTCTAAAAATGTTATTGCATATTTTTTTTCAAGATTAAGCGCAAATGCTGCCAGTGCTGGAAAAATGAAAGAAGTTGATATAAGTATTAGGACTATTCCAAGCTGGTATATCATCTTGCTCTTTTAAATCTTCTCTCTAAAGGTATTGCGAATTGCGTACCAGATATATGTATTAGAGGTTTTACCTTATCAAGTTTTAACTCTTTATCAAAATATTCATCCCTTACCTCTGCTAATAAGACTTCTCCTGCAATTAGCATATGATCTCCTATTGGATATGTTGCAACGGTTTTACATTCAAGCCAAGCAAATGCTTCCTTAATTCTTGGAGGTTTAACCTTTTTCGAAGGTTCTTCTGTCAATCCTGCTTCTTTTATTTCGTTTACTTCGTATGGAAAGTCCTTTTCCAAGATGTGTAATTTATCACCAAGGGATTCGTCGATGATGTTTACAACAAATTCACCGTTCTCTCTAATATTTCTCCACGTATCATGTTCAGGATCGCATGCAAATACGAATATTGGTGGTTCAAAACTTGCCGGCATGTTAAAGCTGAATGGTGCTGCATTTGGTATTCCTCTTGGAGATATTGTTGTAATTATAACTGTTGTTCTTGCCAATAATTTCATAAAACCGTATCCTTTAAGTATCATTTCTACCACCTAATTTTATTTATAAAATGATCATTTTTAAGCATTAAGGAAATTCTACAACATCTATTTCATTCAACGTTTTTTCAACGATTTTTTCCATGGATATCTTTTCCTCTTCCTTTAATACTTCTTCCAAAGAAGCCCTCGTCGATGGATGCCTTGCAATTATTGAGCAACAATCTTTATATTCTTTAATTGATATATCATAAGTTCCTATATTTTTAGCAATATCAATAATCTCTTCCTTATTATATGTTAGCAATGGTCTTAAAACTAATAAATCTGTTGCTTTATCAACAACGTATAGATTTTCAATTGTTTGAGATGCAACCTGTCCAATATTATCACCGGTAACCAATGCTTTTATTCCTTCTCTTTTAGCAATTTCTGAAGATACTTTGAACATGAATCTTCTGAACAATATCATTTCAAGCTTTCTATTTGCTTTTAAAGCTTCCGCTTGGAAGTAATATGTTGGTACGAGAAATAGCTTTGTATTGTATGAATATTCTACGAGCTTTTTAACAAGTTCCAAAATTTTTGTGTTGTATACATCTTTATTATTTGGAAACGAGTGAAAATGTACATAATATGGTAGGCAACCTCTTTTCATTATCATGTAAGAAGCGACGGCCGAATCTATTCCTCCGGATAATAGTACGAGAACCTTTCCAGATATGCCTACTGGCAATCCTCCAGGACCTTTTATCTTTTCAAAGACTACGAGGAATGAATCTTCCAAGATTTCTATTTCGATAATCTTTTCGGGATTTTTTGAAAATAAAATTCCAAGCTCCCTTTTTAGAAATTTAAGAAGTTCGAGATTTAATTCCCAAGAGGTTTTCGGATAATTTTTATCGTGTCTTTTCACATTAAACTTAACGGTCTTTATTCCTTTTAAATTTTCTCTTAAAAAGTTTTTCAACAAACCTTCATCCCTATCTAATTTGTAAGCCTTTCCAAACCATGCTATTCCAAAAACTTTTTTCAAGGAATTTATCGTATCATTATCATCCTTATAAACAAATATTCTTCCTGTTACTCTTCTCACCTTATCACTACCTATTGCTTTCTTAATATTCTCTACAAGTTTTTTTTCAAATAGTGGTCTATTTTTTCCTTTCAATGCTATTTCTGAATAATGGACAACAATCATCTATATTTTTATTTTTTTATAACTTGGTTTGAATTTATATGGAAGTTATTAAGGAATACGATTTGGAAAAAATTTCCATCGCAACCATAGGAAGTCATTCTGCATTACAAATTCTTGCAGCAGCTAAAAAATTTGGATTTAAAACAATAGTAATTTGCAAAAAGGGCTACGAAATTATATACAAAAAGTTTGGCGTCGCTGACGATATAATTGTTGTTGAAAATTATTCAAAAATTTTATCGGACAATTTTCAGGAGAAATTGATAAGAGAAAACGCAATAATAATTCCTCATGGTTCCTTTATTGCTTATCTGGGTTATGATGGTATTAAAAAGATAAAAGCACCAATCTTTGGTAATAGAGAGGTCTTTAGAATAGAAATGGATAGAAAACTTGAGAGAAAATTTTTGGAAGATGCAGGTTTGAAGTTACCTAAAGAATTAAAACCTGAAGAAATAAATAGGCTATGTATTGTAAAATTTCCCGGAGCTAAAGGAGGAAGGGGATATTTTCTGGTAAGAAGTTACGAAGAATTTTTAAGAAGGATTAGTAATGTGAAGGTTGATTTAAACAAGATAACGATTCAAGAGTATATCTATGGTGCAAATGTTTACTTCTCTTACTTTTACTCTCCACTGAGAAATGATTTGGAATTTTATGGAATTGATAGAAGATACGAAACGAATGTAGATTCTATAGGAAGAGTACCTGCAAAGTATCAAGATGTTGAGCCGAGTTATGTTGTAATTGGTAATTTTCCAGTAATCCTAAGAGAGTCTTTATTAAAGGAAGTGTTAGAAATGGGAGAAAGAATTGTAAAAAAATCGAGAGATGATTTTCCCCCGGGAATTATAGGACCATTTTGCTTAGAATGTATAATAGATGAGAACTTAAATATTTATACGTTTGAAATTTCCGTTAGAATTGTAGCTGGTACAAATGTTTTCATAACGGGTTCCCCTTACTATTATATACTCTTTGGTAAATGCATGAATATGGGAGAAAGAATTATGCTAGAGATAAAAAATGCTATAGATAAAGGTGTATTGGAAAAAATCCTGACTTAATATATTATTATATGAAAGGTTCTGAAATTCTCGTAGAAGCATTAAAGAGAGAGAAGGTTGAAGTTATCTTTGGAATACCAGGAGGAGCAATGTTACCATTCTACGATGCATTATATGATTCTGATATAAAACATATACTGATGAGACATGAACAAGGCGCTGCTCATGCAGCAGATGGTTATGCAAGAGCATCTGGCAAGGTTGGAGTATGTGCAGCAACATCTGGTCCTGGAGCTTCGAACCTAACAACGGGTATAGCAAATGCCTATATGGATTCGATACCAATAATAGCATTAACAGGTCAAGTTCCAACACCAATGATTGGAAGGGATGCATTTCA
>JALUTC010000201.1 GCA_027058345.1 archaeon
TTTTTATATAGGAAGTTTTCGTGTGATAGATATGAGAAAGACAATAATAACACATTCAGACTCAGATGGAATCATATCAGCTAGCTTAATATTGAAATATTTAAATCCGGAGTACAACCATTACATATATTTTGCATCACCAAATAGTTTAAGAGATGTTATCTGTTATTCTGTTTTGAAAAAGAAATTAAGTGAGGTTTACATATTGGATTTATCGGCAAATAGAGAATCGTTAATCGCAAGCTCAATATATCCAAGAGCAATATGGATAGATCATCACGTATGGAACCTAGATCTTGGAGGAAAAATTCCGGAAAATGTTACAATTGTTATAGATGAAAATGCAGAATCTACTGCAAAGGTTATTTCAAAATATTTAGGAATAGATTGTAATTTAGTAGAAATAGCGAATCAAATAGATAGGAATAATGTTGAAAGTCAGGAAGCTGAATTTTTTAGAAACCTTATTGGTGGTATAAGAGCATTTTACAAAGATGTAATGGCTGAAAAGCTTAGAAAATTAGTTTTCGATTTAGCTACGAAAGATTTCAGAGAAATAATGGAGAACGAAGAAAATAAGAAAATTGTGGAAGATTATCAAAATTTATTAAAGGGGTTGGACAATGAAATAGAAAAAAACTTGAAGATATTTGAAATTAATAATAAACGAATAGCAATATATCAATCGATAAATGACTTCCCAGTATATTATTTAACGAATAAGTTGAAGAATCATGAAAAGGCACCATTCAATTATATAATTGTAATGATGTATAAAAAATTTGGAAACAAATTGGTTACAAAAATAGAATTTAGAACACACACAAATGAAAACGTTCTCGATATAGCAAAATATCTCGGTGGAGGAGGACATAGAGTAGCGAGTGGTGCAACGATAGAAGGTTATATAACTCATGAACAATTAATAGAAAAGATTAGAAACTTCTTATAATTATGAAGGTAACAATAACATGCGACCCCCTCTTATTCACATATTTAGATTTAATAAAGAAAAAGGAATTGGATAAAAAATATGGAATAGATTTGGATATATACCAAGTAATCTCTCCAAACTTACATAAAGAAGTATTAAAGGTGAACACATTCCATTGCCACTATGCAAGAACATACTATGCTATAAAAGCAGTTTTTGAAGAAAATAAAGACTTAAAAATAATCGATGCCGTCGAAATAATATCTCCGGGATTTATGCTTAGAAAGGATTTAATTTTGGATAAGAGTGAGACATATGAAATATCCGGCTGTGAGGAAGGATTACCTCTCGTACATAAATATCTATCAATGGAAGGTTACAATGTTAGACAAAAATATTTACCAGTAGCAGCATTCAAAGAATTCCTCGAGAAAAAAATAATACACGGTATTGCACTTCCAAAATCTTTCGTATTATCAGCTTCCTTGCAAGAAATTGGTCATAGATTTGTAATCAAGCCAGAAGAAATAGAGAATAAACTTGGAATATCGATTACGAGCCTTATTTTATGTAGGAAGGATATTGCTGACAATCTCAAAGAAATTTTTACAAAAATAAAGAGAGATATTATTGAACTATGGAAAAATAAGAAGGAAATAGTAAATTACTTCCTTATAGATAGGGATTTTACAAAAGAAGTTTCGAATTACCTTTATGAAAATGCAAGATTTTACAGTAAAGAAATTGACGAAGAATTTATTAAAGTGTTTAAAAATTATCTCAAACTATTATACGAATATAAGATGCTGGGATTTAATCCTGAAGAAGTAGATGTAAAAAGTGTATTCCATTTATGAAAAAGTGGTATATAAAAAGGATTGCGCTCGAAAGAATAAAAATACTATTAAGTAGGGCTGAGATTGATGAAAGAAGAAGTAGAAGATATGTGGAACTTGCTAGAAGAATAGCTGAAAAATGTCGTGTAAGAATTCCAAAAAGTTTGAAAATTAGAATATGTAAGAAATGTAACTCTTTCCTAATCCCTGGAAGAAATTGTAGAGTAAGGATTAACAAGCATAGAATAATAATTACTTGCTTGAATTGTGGTAATATAAAAAGATATCCTATCTTAAAGGAGATAAAAATTCAGAGGAAATTGGGAGAAAATGTGTTTAAATTAAGAACCCTTGGAGTAGATGTCGAAAAAATCTCCAGAGGAAGTTTTAACGCTACTTATAACAGGTTAAGATTAATGATTGACATAACGACGAGTGGAAAAATTGTTGTTAACACCTTTATTGAAAGAAATAATGTAGAGGATTTTCTGAAATTTGTGGATATTTTGAAAAAATATTTCTCAAAGATTATATTTAAGATTCATGTAAGCAAGGATATTCTAGAAGAATTTAAGA
>JALUTC010000202.1 GCA_027058345.1 archaeon
GAGGAAATCGTGCGTCAGTATGAAAGTTTGTTCGATACCGTAGAACCATTTGCTGAAGTTGTGTTTTGGAATCTTCCAAATGGTGGTATTTTCAAAGTGCGCCCCAATGCATCTAATTAAAAAATTAAATGACTGATCATGACCACAACACAATGCCTGGTACTGACACCTAACGGCATGATTGTTGGAATTATAGTGCTTAAAGCAGCCGTTACAATAGAAGTCCTGGGCAAGAACTATTTATGAACCAGTCCGAAATCTTATTGATGGCTATAAGGGGATGGAAATATGAGACGTCTATAATTGCAATGAATGTTACATAGAGATAAAAAACTTCTCTACACTTCCACCAAAGAGATGGTAATTTTTATTTTTAAGTATATTAAGGAGGTATTAGGGTATGTATAGAATAATTACTTTGCTTTTAGTTATTGTTACATATCCTACGATTTTGGAAGCCGCTACTCAAAGTAATGCGCCACAATGGATTATTACTTCAATTCTCTCAATTATAGCAGCCATATTAGGTGGTAGTATAGGTGGCATAATTACAGGCTTTTTTACTATCAAGGCAAGTAACAAGGCTCACCAGCATAATTTAGAACTGATGAAGTTACAAGATGAAACCCAAATAAAAAGTTTAATACAGGCATTATATGATGAGATCGACACCTTATGGAAGAGATATCAAGATGGAATAGGTATTAAACTGGAAGCCCTTCCCGATGGAGAGCCTTTAGAGATATATTATCCTCTTACCCAGGAGTATTTTACAGTATATATAGGTAATTCTTTTTTGATAGGAAAAATCAAAGACCATGATCTCAGAAGAGCAATTGTTAAGGCATATACAAAAGCAAGGGCATTAATTGATTCTTATAGAATGAATAACGATATATTACAAAATTATATACATTGGATGTGGATTTATGAAGAAACAGCAAACCCTTTACATAGAGAACGCAGAAATTCCTATTATAATCAGCTAATTGAGTACTCTAAAGGCTTAAAGGAACTACATTATGAATTGAAAGAAGATGTTGAAAAATTAATAAAAATGCTTCATGAGCAAGGAGTGATATATAAGGATAAAAGTTGAAATCTTCAGTGTTGATATGGAGTTTACTAAAAATGCATTCAAGCTATTGCATTTTACCGCCTTGCTTCTGTATTATTTGTTATATTTGAAATTATTACTTAAAGGGTACTTATCATGAACAGAGTTTATAGAAATCCTCCCATTATTGAAGCTTTATGTGAATTTCAATTTATCCCAAGCCAGCCATGGGATTTAACAATACCAGGCTTGATATATGAAAAAGTCAAAGACCAATTCCCTGATCGGCAACAGCAATTAGGCATTGGGGTGCAATTTACACCAACAGAGAAAGGAATTGAACATAAAATAGAGCCTGCCCCTCCACGTATACAGTTTCATAGAAAGGATAAGACTGCATTAATACAGGTAGCCCCTGATCTTCTTGTAGTTAATCAATTACGCCCATACCCTAAATGGGAAAATTTTAAACCCCTGATTTTAAACGCTTTGCAAACTTACATAGAAATTGTTTCACCAAGGGGATTTAAAAGAATTGGTTTAAGATATATCAATAAATTAAATATTAATGCTAAAACCATTGAAATTAGCGATTATTTAAATTTCTACCCATCAGTACCTGAAGACATACCATCAGTCTATACAAACTTTATTTGTCGTGTGGAAGTCCCTTATAATAAAGAAAGGGATTTAATGCTATTAACAGTTGCAACTTCACCACCTGAGAATCAAGAAGTTTTAAGTATCGTTTTAGACCTTGATTATATATTAGCTAAACCCGAAGCCATTTCTATAGGCGAGTTTGAGGACTGGTTAGAAATAGCTCATGCTACTATAGAATCCACCTTTGAGTCTTGTATAACTGACAAGAGTAGAATTTTATTTGAAGAGGTGCAGTCATGAAACTTTCTCACATTAAATATAAATCTACAATTTCTGAAGAAGTTTCTTCTTCACTTTATAAAGGTAGCTCGTATACCTTTGCGAAAAGTGAGGCCACTGAGGAGTCTTTTTATTCTTCTATTTCCTCTTCTGTAACAATAGATATACCAGCTAAGTTATTTGGAGAACTTATTGAATGGAAAAATTTACCAAATTATTCATTACCTGTTCAGATCTTTGAGTTGCGTAATTTTGAAAAAACCTTAGAGCAACTCAATGCCTTAGAATCTATAACAGGAATATTAAACGAGCTAACTCCAGAGCAATTAGAAATTTTTGAAGAGGAAATAAAAAGGAGACCTCTCTTTGAATGAATTATGTCCTTGATACAAATATTATCTCCTC
>JALUTC010000203.1 GCA_027058345.1 archaeon
GAAATATTTATAAAGATATAGAAAAAAGGAGAAGATATATAAACAGATTGTTTACCATAATAGAAAAGAATAGGAAGGAAATTAGTGATGAGAAAAGCTTTCAAAAACTCATGAAAAATATAGATAAGTTGATATTAAATCTAGTAGAACTTATAGAATTGTATAATAAGACGTTACTTTTAAATGTCGACGTAAATACCTACATAGATAACATGGCAGAAGTGACAATAAACTTTAACAGATTATTAGGTAAGATTTATGCATTGGAAGCATTACTAAAACTAGGAAGGGTTGAAGAAGATGAAGATACAAAATATATATATTAAATTTTATTATAAAATTCTAAGTATTTTTCTAATATTTTAGGAAATTTATCTCCTTGAACAAATCTCAAACCGAGTTTTTCCGACCATTTTCTTATACCTTCATCGCAGGCTACAACTCCAGCATCTAATTCCTTCGCCAATATTATAACATCTAAATCTGGAACAGAGTCTATTGTCCCATATCTTAACGCTTCTCTATATTTTCCTCTAAAATTTTTGATTATCTCTCCAAGTCTTGTCTCATTGTTTGCCCTACCTAGAATGAATGCCTCTCGTATAGTACTCTCGGATATTCTTAAGCCTTTATTTATTCTTTCTCTCATGTCTCTTATGTATTCGTAAAAGATTTCTACAGGTATCATAACTTCGTATCTATTTGGTGATTTCTTAACTAGCCATGTATCGAGTTTAAGCATAACTTCTTCTGAACAATTACTATTTTTAAGAAAGTGCATAACTTCTTCGTAAACGCTTGGATAAGGTATATGGCAGCTTATGTTCAGCTTTATCCTTGCAATTGCAATTAAATCCAATAATTTATTTATATTTTCGCAAATGTTTTCCTTAAAATGAGTTAATGCCGTAGTATCTAGTACAAATCTCTGAACCCTTAACATGTTCATATTTTAAAAATTAGATATAACAAATATCTTGGATAGCCAACATAAGGAATTATCATTATAACCTTTCCTATAAAAATTTCTCTCGTAACTGGAGGTGCTGCTCCAACAACTTGGTCTGGAAATGGATTCGTTTTGTCATTATCTCCCTTTGTAATTAAATAAATCTTTCCATTTTTAATTCCTTTATAAACAACTCGATGAACAACGTCTCTATTTGTGTATGGATTTCGGAAAACAATTATATCACCGACCTTTACTTCACTGATATCAATACCTTTCACAATTACTATATCTCCAGGTTTAATTGTTGGCTCCATACTGCTTGATACGACAACCATTAACGGCTTGCTAACATTTAGTGCCAAAGATAACGTATAATGAATTGCTAAAGCTATAATTGCTGCGATTATTAATGCCTTTAAATTATTTATAAATTCTTTCTTGAAGCTCATATATTAAATTTTGAAATTCGAAAGGAATTCATATTCAATACTGCTCAACCTTGCAAGATATATAATAGTTGCTGGCAAATCAACATTAATTCTAAGCATCCTCCTTATACTTCCAAATAAAATTCTCTCCTCATCTGTACAGGCTTTAGATATTACAACTATTAAATCATCTTCATTAATAACATTTTCTCCAAATTTAGCCTCCATTTTAAGTAAGTATTCCAAAGCTTCTCTAACACTTAACAACTTACCAGATTCTAAATCAATATCTAATAATAATATTGTGTGAAGGTTTCTCTCCTTATTATATTTAATCCAATCGTAAATAGATTTAAGAGGCATTGGAAATTTTTCTCTCAAAGGTATTGTTAATATCTTGCCAATTTTATATATCGATATCCCCGCATTTAATATACAATTTATTATAGATGGTGCATGCAATACCTTATATCTAATACCTTTCTTCCTTGCTTCTAAACATAATGAAATGTGTGTCGTAGCAACTAAAGGGTCGCCAATCGTTAATATTGCGACGTCATAATTTTTAGCAAGTTCCAATATTTTTTCACATCCCTCTTCCAAATCACTTCTCTTAACTTCTTCAACATTTTTACCAATAATTTCCTTTATCTTTCCCAAATCAAATGTTTCTAATGATGTATATCTTTCAATAAATATGTAATTGCATTTCTTTAATATCTCCAATGCTCTTAAACTAATATCCTTTTCATTAAATCCTAAACCAATTAGGTAAAGCATGTTATAGAAATATTCTCTCGTATTCTTTCTCAACCTCTTCCTCTATTTTCTCAAAAGGTATCCCTTTAATATAAGAGTAGCAAGCAATTCCTCCTGCACCAACACCTTCCTTTACATATCCTTCTTCATATTTTTTCAAACCACTAAACCTCGAGTTCTTAAAGCTTATATT
>JALUTC010000204.1 GCA_027058345.1 archaeon
AATTTTTGAAGGCTCTTAACATTTTAAATTTATATATTAATAAAAGATAAAAATAATATGGTAGAAAGAAGAGAACTAAGTAGTGGTTATATAATTGTTGGTGCTTATGCAGATAAAATAAGAAAGGTATTATTTGGACACTTCTCCGATAGAATAAAAGCAAAGGAGATAGATCCAAAATTGGTTGCTAAATATGCAGGAGATTTGAACAAATTCTTATACGAGATATTTGTAAATAGATTGAAATTGGATAAGGGTGATGTTGTAAGAGTTAGAATCGAATATGAATACGATGAAGATACAAAGGAATTTAAGTGGGACTTTTCAACCTTAAGACTTGAAGTTTTTAAAAGAGTTCCTGAAGAAGAGGTTAAAAAGGTATTAGAAGAGGCACGTGAAGAAGTTGAGACAATAATTTCCAGAGAGATTGCATATGATGTTAAAAAATTGGGAACAACTGAGTTTGGAGACGAGATATACGAAGTATATGTTAGTGATCAATCCGTTGGTATATTACAAGTGACACCAATCGATGAGGAAATCGTTGTAAAAGGAGCATTCACATATCCAGAAGCTAAGGTTATAGAAAAGACTAGAATGAAAATTGTCGAATCGATAGAAAATACTTTGAAATCAAATATTGGAAGCCTATTAATTACAGCAAAGGAAGCAGATTATGAAAAGTGTAGAAAAATAATTGAAAGAATAAAGGAATCTATTGTCGAAGAAGAGAAGAAGGAAGAAGAGAAAGAGGAAGAAAAAGAAGAATACAAATGGTATTAAATATTGACATTTTTTAGATAATCCTCTTCCAATTCTTCTATCCTACCTTCATCTGCCAATCGCATTATTTTCTCATCTAAAGGTATTCTTGCTATCAATTCTAAATTATACTTTTTGCAAAGCTTTTCGGCAATATCCTTTTTAAATATCTCTATTTCCCTCTTACAATATGGGCATACGAAGCTAGACATATTCTCTATTATTCCTAGTATTTTAGCGTTTGCCTTTTTCGAAAAATCTATTGCTTTTTCAACAACGAATGCCGCTACTTCTTGAGGTGTTAGAACAACAATTAAACCATCTGGTTTTAAGTAATTCGTAATTACTAATGGAGCATCTCCAGTTCCTGGAGGGAGATCTATGAATAGGTAATCCAAAGAGTTCCATTCCGTATATCTTAACATATCAACTATCATACTACCTAATACTGGCCCTCTTAAAATTACGGATTTTTCATCCTTTGGTAAAAGAAACTGGACAGACATTATCTTTATCTTGTATTTTCTTGTTTCAAGCGGATGTAACATTACATCTTCAGGTTTTATTCTTAAAGATTCCATACCAAACATCTTTGGAATGCTTGGACCGTATAAATCGGCATCAAATATTCCAACGTTTTTACCTCTTTTTGCAAAACTTATAGCTAATAAACAAGTAATTGTTGATTTTCCAACTCCTCCCTTTCCAGATATTATTGCAATCTTTTTGTTAACCTTTTCCATCCTATCTCTTATATCTTTCAAAATGTCGAAGATATGCTCTCTTGCAAATTCCATAAAAATTATTTTAATAATTTCCTTGAAAATTCCTTGTGAAGCTCGATCAATCTCTTTATAGATGGATGGTTTTCTCCCAATTCATTCTTAAATCTTTCAAGAACTCTATCAAATGGTACAACTTTATCAAAGAAAACTATCTTATCAGCATAACATACTATTTTTTCCTCAATCGTTTTTGGAATGTAATCATCTTCAGGCAATCCTAACATTTTTGCCTCCTCTCTATCAATTCCAGCACCAATATGAGTTTTAACTATCCTTTGTATACTTTCATCAAATCCAAGATTCTTTACTATTTCAGCTCCAATTATACCATGTTTTATACTATTATCTATACATCTTCCAATATCATGAAGCAAGGCTCCAATGAGTACTTTTTTTACATCAGCACCAACACGTTTAGCAATTTCTACAGCAACTTCAGCAACCTTTAAGCAATGTTTAAAAACGTTTTTATTACAACCAATATCTTCATATATCTTTTTTATCCTATAAATTTCTTCCCTAAATTCTTCTAGCATAATTTCTTTAGCTCCTCTTCTATCTTTTTAATAGTATTCTCTATTTCACTTATAACCCTTTCATTATCCAAGACATTTAAATATCTGCCACAATTTTTACATTTGAAATTTAATCTCAGAGCTTCTTCGAATGTATATTCGATTGAATCCTTATCGCAATAATAAACCTGCGTATCCTTTAACCTCTTCAATTTGTTTCTCAATTTTTCCAGTAGACATTTTTTATATTCAATATACCAC
>JALUTC010000205.1 GCA_027058345.1 archaeon
CCATTATACCATTCATCTTTGGAATAATTACCGGAATAGAGTTTGCAACAATTATGCTGGCATTTCCTCTAATAAAAGGATTTTTAACAAATCCGGAGAATTTGTTGATAGCATTTACATCATCATTCGCTGGAGTAATGTTATCACCACTTCACCTATGTTTAATATTGTCAACAAAAGTTCTCAATGCAAATATATACGAAACGTATAAAATCGTTTTTAAATCTATAATTATTTTAATATTAATGGTTTCTTTTGTAATATTCATTCACAATCTTTTTTAAAAATTTTAGTGCAAAATCTTTCCCAATACAATCCCTTAATATGTAATACGTGTATGAAATTCTATCCAGAGGATAATCGAGCATTATTTTATCTATATCAAAGTTTAAAATGTGATTGAATACGATGTTAAAACTATTATTCATATTCATCTTATAAAATATACATGCTGCATCCGCATATAAGGATATAGAGTATCCGTTATCATCAATAAACGTTCCATTTTTCAAAAGCCTTTTTGACAAATCTCTGGAAGCATCTCTTAAAATTGAGAATAATTTGGAATCGTTATAATATCTAACAATATCTATAAGTATTGGAACATCGTATGCCGTATTATTATAAAATATTATCCCTCTCTTTATATCGTGCAATACTTTCTCTATTAAATCGTCAGAGGAATTTCCTATCAATTTTAAAAACGATGCATATTTGACAAGGAGTTTCTTTTTATAAAATTTATACTGCAATTCATCCTTAAATATTTCAGGTTCATTTTTAAAATCAATATTTGGAGAAATTTTAATATTATTTCCTACCCTTAACTTCTTTAAAAATCTTTCAAGCCTTTTCATAATATCTTCTAACTCTTTACTCATATATTCCCTATCGAATTTATATACTGTTTCAAAAATTCTCAAGTTGGTTAAAGTATATTCATCAGGCGGCGTACCTTCTATATAAGAGCCATTTGGTAGAGATTTGAATTTAAGCCATAATATTAATTTGTTTATGAATTTCTCATCGCATCCTATGTCCTTTAATATGAAAAGCATTCTAGAATTTTCTTCAAAATATCCCTTAAATATATCGTTCGAAAAATCTGTGAAATGATATTTGTTCCAAAACCTCTTCAAAAATCTTGCAATGTCTTTATCCTTGCATAAATCTTCGCTGAAATAAAATTCTTCAATAGGTTTTGGTACGTATTTATATATTGTCGATTTCCCATTCGCAAATAATGGTTTAAAATATGGACTGTAAGATGCAATCGAAATTATTCCCGATCTTAAAATTCCCATGGAATACATCCTATAATCAATATATAACAATGAAACATTGTATTTCTCAATCAGTTCTTTTACGTATTCTTCATTCGTTGATGAAAACATTGCAAACAAATCCGAATATAATTTCTTCGCCTCCTCTATACTTATACTTCTACCAGTAATTATTGGATTTATTAGCTTTTCACTTATATAAACATCGTTTTTAAATGTTTCTCCAACAATTATATAACCTTCTTCCTTCCATGTTAATACTCTACCATCATCTCCATAATTCTTTATAAACTCAATCGCTTCTTTATCTATTTTGATTGGAAATTTTACAAAGAGAATTGATGTCAATATTCCTTGAAATATTGCTAAAGATAAAATCAATGCAAAAACAATCCTAACGTTTTTACCATATTCCTTGGATATAAAATCTAAAACCTTCAAAATTGCAACCGAAGCCATTATACATGAAAATATCCCTGCGTATGGATCCCTAAATCTAAAGGATACAGCTCCCAATATTAATAAAACCATTGTTACAAAGGATATTGTGAACAATTTCCTGTCAAAATAATTTTTTATCGAAATCAGAATTCCTGCGAGTGCTGCAAAGAATTGAACGATTCCAATCCATTTTATATATCCCAATGCAGTCACAGGTTTCAAAGGAATTCTCGCAAGTATTGTTTGACCAAATATGGGAATCTTTTGTAAGAATGAAATTGCAAGAATACCAAATAATATCATGGTTATGATTGAAGATCCTATTAAGATGGACTTTCTCTTAAAGGATTTATGTATTGCATGAAACAAATATATGAGAGAAATTGTCATCAATGAAATCATCCAACTCCTATGAATGAAGAGGTGTAATAATAATGCGAGAATTGCTACAATTAAATATCGTCTGTCATTATTATTCAAGTATAATAAAAAAGATAGAGTAGATACTGTAAACAAAAAAATTCCAAATGACTCTGGTATTATGATAGATGTTCTATAAATTAATGAAGGTAGTGAAGCTACAAGTAATGACGATAC
>JALUTC010000206.1 GCA_027058345.1 archaeon
TATGCTATTGCAAATATTGCATCGATGGTGGCCTTTTGCTCCATATATTCTGGTGCAGATGCAACGACGGGTAAATCTGGAATATCAACGTTTAATTTATCGGCAACAATTCTTGCTAGATATGCAACCCTTCCAGTATCCGTACATGTTCCAAAGCTCAATACGGGTGGTATCTTTAACTCATTGCAAGCTTTTCTTAGACCATTTCCTGCAAGATTTATAGCTTCTAAAGAAGTTAATCCAGAAACTTGTAATGCAGCATTGCCACATCCCATGCTTAATATTAGTATGTTTCTTTTTATCAATTCCTTTGCCAACGTAACCGTATTGTAATCATGTGGACCATTTCTTAATGTGGTACATGATACTAGTGCAACTATCCCTTTAATATCTCCCTTAACAATATAATCTAAGACCTTATCCAAAACCCCCTCAATCACTTCTATTGAGAATCCTGCAATTATTTTCTTCTTCTTATCTGGTATTTTGTATGAGTTCTTTTTCCTTCTCTTAAAGTTTTCAATCGCTCTATTTACGATTTCTCTAACAATTTCTTCAATGTTCTCAGGTTTATAATCAAGGCCTGAATCAACACCCCTTAACCTGACCAATCTATTTACAGGTATGATTTCAAAGTTGTATTTATCTGCATATTCCTTCAGTGATGGTAATGTACAATTCATATCTGTTGCAAAAACATCTATTGCACCTGTTGCAAGTAAAAATTCCTGAAATATCCAATTTCCAACTAGACCTGAGAAATTTTTGTCTCCAATTCTTTGAATCATTTCTTGACCAGTTTCAATCGAACCAATAATTCTTACTCCTTTCGCACCAACTTTTCTTGCAGCTTCTTGAACGTCTTCTCTCTTAATATATTCAAGCAATGCAAATGCTACGAATGGTTCATGACCGTTAACTGCAATGTTTACATATTCTGGGTCAATTATTCCCAAATCTACATAAGCTTCATGAGGTTTTGGCGTTCCAAATAGTATATCTTGAATTATTTCGAGAGGTAACTGACATGCTAAACATGTTGCAATTGCCAACCTCATTCCCTTTTTTGCTAACGATATATAATTCGTATCAATATTTGTCATCGATGATGTTGCTGCGTCGAGAATTTCATGTAAAACACCACCTGGAAATATTCCCAATTCCTTCCATATTCTCTTCCTCTTCTCTGGAGCAAATATTTCAACGAGTTTACTTTCTTCTTGAGAATATCTATGTAAGTCTTCCCATATGAAATTTGCAACATCCATTGCTATCTCTTTTATATCTCTTCCTTCAGTTTTTATTCCAAGTTTTTTGGCAAACCATATTAATTTCTCCTTATCTTTTATATCGAACATTTTCGATTTATTTTCTGCAACTGCTTTAAGTGTTTTAATTGCTTCGATTGCATGATGCGTATATGCTGATGCACCCAATATATGTCTATGAAGCATATTTCTCATTGCCATTGCATTTGCATCTATTCCACAAGCCCCATATTCTGTGTTCTTCATTATTCTACAAGGTCCCATGCTGCAAAGTTGACAGCTCAAACCTTGCATGCAAAATATGCATTTGTTTTTCTGTTTTTCATATCTATCGAAAACATTCGTTAATCCAGATTCTTTCACAATTTTATACATTTCTTCGACCGATTCGTGATAGCTGCGAGACATATTCATTTTTTAATTTATAAATCCTTCAAAGTTTTCCCGAAAATTTTCATTTATATTCTTAAATATTTTCGAAATTATATATGCTTGAAGTTAGAGCTCCGTTAAAAGTTATATTATTTGGTGAGCATGCCGTCGTTTATAATAGGCCATGTATTGCAATGGCGATAAATAAATATGTTAGAGTAAAGATTAAAAAGAGGAACGATTCTTCGATAATAATTCGTTCCAAAAATTTTGGAATAGAACTAAGAAAAGATATTGATAACATTTATGATAATTCCTTACCCTATGTTACAACTGCTATTGAAGAAGTCTTCAAATATTTAGATACGCGTTTTGGAATTGAGATTGAAATTGAAACGGAAGCTCCGATTTCAAGTGGTTTAGGAAGTTCTGCAGCAGTATCTGTTTCTACAATATATTCAATACTTAAGATTTATGGCTATGAACCAAAGAAAAGAGAGGTATCAAATCTGGCATATAATGTTGAGTTAAAAGTTCAGGGAAAAGCTTCGAGAACGGATACATATATATCAACGCATGGTGGTATTCATTTTATAAGAGGAAATAACTTTGAGAGAATAAATTCTAAAATTTCATTAGTAATATTAGATTCTGGAGTTAAAAGA
>JALUTC010000207.1 GCA_027058345.1 archaeon
GATTACTCGTATGCAAAGATGGGCCAGTATTTTACGATAGAGAACTTTTAGGTACGAGTTTTGGTTATTATAAAAGGGATGAATATGGTAGAAGGATTTACTTCAAGTAATGTTTTAATTTTTTAAAATTTTTATAAATAATTGGTTATTAATTGCAGGGGATGAGTTAAATGATTTCTGAGCTATTGGCAAGGATTAAAGAGATGGAAAAGCTATATGAGAAAAAGAAGGAAGAGGCGAGGAATAAAGCGTTAAAAATTGTGGAAGAAGCAAGAAAGAAGGCTGAAGAATATTTAAAAAGTGTTGAAGATGAAGCAAAAAGGGAGGCAAAATCTATATTTGATAAAATTGTAAATGAGGCAAAAAAGGAATCTGAAAAAATTATAGAAGATGCGAAGAGGAAATCTCAGGAAATTAGGGAAAAGGCATCTCCAAAAATACAGGACGCAATCGAAATTGTTACTAAAGAAATAATTGGTGTTTGATATGTTTCCATCTAAAATGAAAAAGCTTTACGTTGCATATTTGAGCGAAGATAATGAAACAATACTTAAAAAATTGGAAGATTTAGGAACAGTACAATTAATAAGTGTGTCCGAAACTCCAATATCTGAAGAATATAAACTTTCCATGCTTCATTCTGAAGTTAGAGGGAAATTGCTTGAGCTAATTTCAAGAATAGAAAATTTAAACAGTATATTTAGCATTGTTGTAGAGAAAAAGCCAGAATTTCTCGAAGAAGAGTTTGAAAAAATACCTACGAAAATTAAGAGGACTAGTGAAGTTATAAAAGAGGCTGATGAATTCTTGAAGAAGTTGGAGGAAGAAGTGCTTCCAATTCAAAGATCGTTGGAAAAGGTTAAAAAGGAGAAGAGCGATTTGGAACAATTGGAAATTTCTATCAAATATCTTAAGGTATTGAATATAAATCCAAAAGAATTATTTGGATATAAGAATGTTGTTGTAATATTTGGATTATTAGATAAGAGAGATAGAGAAAAAGTTGAAAGCTTATTAAAGGATATGGATTATGTTTATTTCCAATTTAAAGATGTAGAAAAGGATAAATCCTTATTATTCATCGTTTCTCATAAAGAAAAGGAGAGCGATGTAAGAAGAATATTGAGAATGTATAGATTTGAAGAGCTTATCATTCCTGAAAAATATAGGAACTTATCGATTGATGAGGCTGAAAGATTAATACCAAAAATTAAGGAACGATTATCTAATGAGGAAAAAAGTCTCATAAATAAATTAAAAGAATTGTACGAAAAGTATAAGAAAGAATTCCTTAGAATTTCTGAAGAAGTATATGTAGAAAAATATTTGGATGAAAACCTATCGAGATTAGGAAGATATGGAAAGGTTGTAATATTAACCTGTTGGGTACCTGAAAAGTATTTGGATAAAACTGTAAACGAATTAAAATCCGTTGCAAATGTTGTAACATACGTTGAAGAACCTAGAGAGGATGAAAAGGTTCCAACATTTATAAAAAATCCTAGAATTGTTGATAAGTTTGAAGTTTTGACAAAGATGTATGGAATTCCAAATGCTAAAGAATTCGACCCAACATTTACGCTGTTTTTAACATTTCCTATAATGTATGCATTAATGTATGGAGATTTAGGTCATGGATTGTTGTTGACAATTGTTGGATATATAATTGCGTTTAAGATAAGATTCATCGAAATCATTAGAAGATTAGGTTTTATAATATTCTTGAGCGGATTATTTTCAATAATCACTGGCGGATTCATATATGGAAAGTTTTTAGGATTTTCATTGCACGAATATGGAATACCTGCTCCTCTAAGTTTTATAAAGTTTCATCTTGAAGAATTGTCCGTAAAAACTATAAATGAAAATATAATGAACATTGTTCTCCTATCATTTATAATAGGAATAATTCATATATTGGCTGGATGCATCATAAATGTTATAAATAAGATTAGACAGGGAGAAATTCTTCATGCAATATTTAACCCTTGGGGAGTTATGGGAATTTGGTTCTATTTGGCAAGCATAATTTTAATAGCAAAGCATAAGACAAATTTAGGAGCGATGATTTCCGATCCATTAATTGGATTAGTAATTGCGCCACTAATCTTATTACCTATTGGTTTAAGAATATTTGAGAAGCAAAATATAGGATGGAGTTTATTCGAAGTTATATTAATGATAATGAAATTCTTATCAAATACAATATCTTATGTAAGAATTGCTGCATTTGTAATATTGCACGCAGCATTAACGATAATGGTTTTATTGATAATTGGTCAATTACCACAAACTCTCTTAGGATATATATTGAAAGGTATTATTTTTGTAATAGGTAATCTTGCAATATTTGCAATTGAAGGATTCATGGTATTTGTACAAACTTTAAGGTTGCACTACTATGAATATTTCTCAAAATTTTATGAGGGTGATGGATACGAATTTAAACCCTTCAAATACTTTAGAAAATATACATATGTTAAGAGGTGAGTAAATGAATATCGTTCCAAGCAGGAGTTTGTTTAAAAAGCTTCTCATGTTCCATGCATTTGTAATATTTTTGGTAACCACAATTGCATTAGCAACAGCACAGGAAGTGAAGGAAGCTCCAGCTGAACAAGCCAAGGGACTATTAGCAGTAGGTATTGGATTGGCAACAGGACTAGCAGCTGCCGGTGCTGGAATTGGTGCTGGAATTGCTGGTGCTGCAGCAATATCTGCAGTATCTGAAAAGAGAGAAATGTTTGGTATATCATTATTGTTCGTAGTAATTGCTGAAGGAGTAGCAGCGTACGGTATAGCGATAGCATTCATATTACCAGGATTAGCTGGATTTTAAACATGGAGGAGTTAAATAGGATAATAAGCAGGATAGAGGAAGATTATAAAAAGGAGATAGAAAAAATAATCAATGATGCTGAAGAAGAAGCTTCTAAGATAAAGGGAGAGTATGAAGAAAGGGCTAAAAGGATAAGGGAAGAGATAATAGAGAATGCCAGAAAAGAGGCTGAGAAAGAAAGAGAAAAGATAATATCTTTAGCAAAGTTAGAAGCAAGGAGAATAATATCAGAAACAAAGAATTCAATAATTGAAGAAGTAATTAAGAAATCGATAGAGAGATTAAGGAACATTGATAAAAATACGTACAGAAATTTTTTAAGAAAGGTTTTAAGCGATTCGCTTAAATTATTGAACAGCAATAGGATAGAAATTAAGGCAAGAGAATCTGATATGGATATAATTTCTGATATTGTGAAGGAGTTTGGAATTGAGGCAAAGATATCAAATATTGAACAGGAAATATTGGGAGGTGTGCTTGTTAAAGATTTAAATAGTAATATAGAGTTGAACTTTACGTTTGAAAAGATACTTGAAAGGAAGATTGACAGGATAAGAACAGAGATTGCAAAAATTTTATTTTCTTAAATTATAAATTTATTTTCATGTTTAAGGCTATCCCATATTCTGTAAAGGTTAGAGCATTATTATCGAAGTTATTAACTAAAAGGGATTACGAAATATTATCAGAACAGGATACAATTGTATCAATAGGAACATATCTTGAAAAGACACCATATGGAAAATTAATCTTAAAATATTCGGACAATATTCAGAGAATAGAAGAATCTCTATGGAATTTATATTATGAGGAGCTCGAAAATTTATACAATTATATACCTGCAACAGAAAAACCAGTGTTTAGATATTACATATTCAAGAGATTAGAATTGGACAACCTAAAAAACATATTATTAGATATATATTTAAATGTTGATCGAGACGAAATATTTAATAAAGTACATAGAATGTTCAGGGAAAAGTTTAAGGAAGTTATTTATTCGGAGACATTGGATGAAGCTGTTATGAAATTAAAGGCAGAAGAATATTACAATGTTTTAACAGATGGTCTTAAATATTTAAAGGAGAGAGGAACAATACACAGGATGTTATCTGGAATAGATAAATATTATTATGAAAATATTACAAAATATGCAATATACGATGCATCTCTTGGAAAAATATTAAGGGCGAGAATTGATAAGGAAAACCTTAAACTAATAATGAGATACATAGTTGAGAAGGATTACAAGAAGATACCTAGAGAAGAATTTCAGTCATTCTTAATCCCAAATGGAAGCATAACTAGATTCGAAGAATTATTGGAATCAGAATCCATCGAAAGATTTATGTCATATATAACGAATACTAAATATTATGAAAAATTAAATATGTATTTAAAAAAGTATAAAGAAACTGGTGAAATTGATTTACTGGATAAGGCAATAGATGAAGGATATATAAGTATACTTAAGGATGTAATGGTGAAGCCTTTTAGCATATGTATACCAATAGGATATGCAGAAATAAAAAAATTTGAAGTGGTTAACCTTATTAGAATAATTAGGTTAAAGAGTGAAAATATAGATCCAAGTATAATAAAGGATAAGGTTGTGATAATAGTATGAGAGCTGTAGCAATAGGAGATTTGGACTTCATCATAGGGTTTAGATTATCTGGAATAGATGGTATAAAGATTGAGAACGATTCAAAATTTTTGGACGAGTTTAAAAAATTGTCAGAAAACAAAGATGTTGGAATAATTATTGTCCAAGAAAAATATTATATAAAATTTAAGAAAGAAATTGAATCAATTATTAGCGAAAGATTATATCCAATAGTTGTATCAATACCCGGTAAGGAGGGAAAAATATCAAAAGAATTTTTATTATCAAGCTTAATTAAAAAAGCTATTGGTATAGAAATAAAATTTGGTGAGGAAAAATGACCGGTAGAATTATTAGAATCTCTGGACCATTGGTAGTTGCCGATAATATGTCCGGTAGTTTAATGTATGAAGTTGTCAGAGTTGGTGAAGAAGGATTAATAGGAGAAGTAATAAGGATTCAAGGAGATAAAGCAATGATACAAGTGTATGAAGATACCACAGGATTAAAACCAGGAGAAAAGGTTGAGAGGACAGGTTCTCCATTATCTGTAGAATTAGGTCCTGGAATTATAGGAACAATATATGATGGAATACAAAGACCATTGGAAGTTATTAGAGATAAGACAGGTTCAATATTTATAAGGAGAGGAGTTGTTGCAGATGCATTAGACAGAAAGAAAAAGTGGCACTTCATACCTAAAGTTAAACCAGGAGAAGATGTAGAACCAGGAGATATTATTGGAACTGTTCAAGAAACATCTCTAGTTGAGCACAGAATAATGGTTCCTCCAAATATAAGAGGAAAGGTCATCGACATTGTTTCTGAAGGAGATTATACAGTAGAAGATATAATTGCAACGATTGAAACAAAGGAAGGAAAATATGAAATGAAAATGTATCAAAAATGGCCCGTTAGAGTTCCAAGACCATTTAAAGAAAAGTTAGATCCAACAGAACCTTTAATAACGGGACAACGTGTCATTGATTGCCTATTCCCAGTTGCTAAGGGAGGTACGGCAGCAGTTCCAGGACCATTTGGTGCTGGAAAAACTGTTCTAGGTCATCAATTGGCAAAGTGGAGCGATGCCGAAGTATTTATATATATAGGATGTGGGGAAAGAGGAAACGAAATGACAGAAGTTTTGGAAGAGTTTCCGCACCTAAAAGAGCCAAGAACGGGTAAGCCTTTAATGGAAAGAACAATTTTAATAGCAAATACGAGCAATATGCCTGTAGCAGCTAGAGAAGCGAGTATATATGTAGGTATAACTATTGCGGAATATTTCAGAGATATGGGATATAACGTAGCATTAATGGCTGATTCAACAAGTAGGTGGGCAGAGGCAATGAGAGAAATATCTGGAAGATTGGAAGAAATGCCCGGTGAAGAAGGATTCCCCGCATATTTAGCTTCGAGATTATCAGAATTCTATGAGAGAGCTGGAAGAGTTGTATGTCTTGGAAGAGATAATAGAATTGGATCAGTAACGGTAGTAGGTGCCGTATCTCCACCAGGAGGAGATTTTACCGAGCCAGTTACTCAAAATACTTTAAGAATAGTAAAGGTATTTTGGGGACTTGATTCGAAACTTGCTGATAGAAGACATTTCCCAGCGATAAATTGGCTCATTAGCTATTCATTATATGTCGACCATGTTAAAGATTGGTGGCATAAAAATATAAGTGATAAATGGTTGGATAGGAGAAATGAAGCGATGAGAATATTGCAAAGAGAAGCTGAATTGTTAGAAATAGTTCAACTCGTTGGTCCTGAAGCATTACCTGAAAGAGATAGATGGTTACTTGAAGCTGCTAGAATGATTAGAGAGGATTTCTTGCAACAAAATGCTTTTCACGAAGTTGATACTTATTGTTCACCAAAGAAGCAGTTCGAAATTTTGGATATAATAATCACGTTTTATCATAAAGGTTTAGAAGCAATTTCAAGAGGAGTCCCATTTAAAAAATTGATTGAGCTCGAAGTTAAATCCGATATTGCCATGCTTAAATACATACCTGAAAATGAATTTGAAAAATTTGCAAAAGAGGTTAGGAAAAAGATTGATGAACAAATAGAAACAATCATGAAGGAGGTTGAGGTTGTATGATGGAATCAAAACTTAAAGAATATACATCTATAACTGAAATTTATGGTCCTTTATTAGTTGTTGAAGGAGTAAGTGACGCTTCATATGGAGAAATAGTTGAGGTAGAATTGCCTACTGGAGAAAAAAGGAGAGGAGTTGTATTAGAGACGGCATTGAATAGAGCTGTTGTACAAGTATTTGAAGGAACTAGAGGTGTAAACATAGGAACAACAAGGATTAGATTTACTGGAGAGGTAGCAAAAATAGGAGTATCCGAAGACATGTTGGGAAGAATATTTAATGGTTCTGGAAAACCTATAGATAAAGGACCAGAGATTATTCCAGAAACAAAACTACCAATATCCGGAGCGCCTCTAAATCCTGCTGCTAGAGAATATCCTAGAGACTTTATTCAAACAGGAATTTCTGTCATCGATGGAATGAATTCCTTGGTTAGAGGTCAGAAATTGCCACTGTTTTCAGGAAGTGGATTGCCTCACAATAGATTAGCAGCACAAATAGCAAGGCAAGCAAAGGTAAGAGGTAAGGAGGAAAGCTTTGCTATTGTATTCGCTGGAATTGGAATAACATATGAAGAAGCAAGCTTCTTTATAAAGGAGTTTAAGGAAACAGGGGCTCTGGAAAGAAGTGTTGTATTCTTAAATTTGGCAAACGATCCAGCTATTGAAAGAATAATGACACCTAGAGTTGCATTAACTGTTGCAGAATATCTTGCATTTGAAAAGGATTATCATGTTCTAGTAATTTTAACGGATATAACAAATTATTGCGAAGCTCTTAGAGAAATATCAGCTGCAAGATATGAAGTTCCTGGAAGGAGAGGATATCCTGGATATATGTATACAGATTTGGCAACCATTTATGAAAGGGCAGGAAGAGCGAGAGGAAAAAA
>JALUTC010000208.1 GCA_027058345.1 archaeon
ATTTTATACGAAGACCCCATGGTGATAATTATAATCACTTATATTATAGTGACTACTTTGACTTAATTCGTGTAAAAGATCATTATTACTTAATTCCTAAATTTATCTTTGATGAAGATTTCATTCTTAAAATGAGTGGTGATTTAGATGTCAAGTAGTGTAAGTATTGATTGGAGCAAAATAACGGATGTATTAAAGCTTGAGAATTATTTTAGGGATAAGTTGGCGGATGTTTTTAAAGAGATTTGGAGAAGTTATAGGATTAGAGGATATGAGATAACAAACATAATTCCTGCATGGAAGATTAAAGGTAGGGAAGCTGATATAGCGGTATTTGTTCAAGGTCAACCGTTTTTAATCGTTGAATGTAAAAGGGCTATAGAATATTCTCCATGGGATGATTTTCCTATAGGTCAAGCTTATACATATGCTTTACTTGCTATTAAAGAGGGATATAGAGTTGATTTTGTTGCAACTGCAAATCAATATTACATGGCTATATTTAAAGTTCCGGAGAATCTTGAGAAATATGCAAATTGGAATGCAATTAAGAATCGAGAATACGATCGAGCTTTTAGGAAAGATTTTTTATATAGAGCGAAGGCTGGGGATTTATACGTTACCGATATAAGTTATTGTTTCATACCGACAAAAGAGGAATTGTATAATCTTCTTAAAAGGTTAATTGAAGAAAGAGCTGAAATTAAACCTGAGCCATTTAGATATAGAGTTATCAAAATGCTTAAATCCTTTGTAACATTTTTATCCGAGTATTCTAAAGATATCATAAAATCCCATATAGAGAGAAATCTTAGGGAAAAGTTTGAGAATTTAAAGAAAAGGAGAGGCGTTGACTTAACATATGAGCAAATAACTAAGGAATTTGCATATTCAATAATGAACAGGATCCTGTTTTATAAAGTTCTTGAAAGAAGTTGGAAATTGGAGAAACTTGAACCATTATATGGTAAGATAATAGATGGTGATAAAATTGATAACGGAGAAAAATATTATAGAGCATTAAAAAGGTATTTCAAAAAGGCTGTTAATGTTACGAAGGATTTTGAACCGGTCTTTATCCTCGATTTCCATGATAGATTAACATTGCCATCTTATGTCCATGTATTAAAGGCAATCGATGGACTAATTAAAGATCTCGATAACATTGAAATTGAAAAACTCGGAGATGTTATTGGATACGTTTATGAAGAAACTATAGACCCTCAGGAAAGGCATAAATTCGGACAATTTTATACGCCACATGGTGTCTGCGAATTAATTACAAGGTGGTGCATTCACTCACCCTCTGACTTGGTTTTAGATCCCGGATCCGGTTCAGGAACATTTTTGGTAGAAGCTTATAAAAGATTATACGAATTGAAAACCGGGAGGAAACTTGAGGGAATTGCTGAGGAAGATATTCATAAACAAATAATTAAACAGCTTTATGCAATAGATATTGATGAATTTGCATGCCATTTAACAGCGATGAACTTATCCATAAGGAATGTAATAAGTCCGTCAAGGGATATAAATGTAATACCAGCCGATTTCTTTTCATTGGATCCTAAACAAGATATTTTACTCCCGTATAAAATTTATACGGTTGAGGGATTTAAAGAAAGAAAGATAATCTTACCGGAGTTTGATTGTATTGTTGGAAATCCACCATATACGAGATGGGTTGAAATCCCGGATAAAACGCAGGAATTAATAAAGAAGAAACTTTCAAGCTTGATGAAGAAATATGATTTAACTCCACGTGTCAAAAGAGGATTGGAACCACCTATTTATATATTTTGGATAATGCATGCGGAAAGATTTCTAAAGAATGGCGGAAGATTGGGAATGATAATCTCCAACTTATGGTTACAAACAGATTACGGTATTAGATTTGCAAAATATCTTCTCGATAGATTTAAAATCCATGCAATAATCGATATCCCATTAAGAATATTTCAAGCACTAATAACAACAACAATAATCTTACTTGAGAAGGAAAGCGATAAGAAGAGAAGGGATGAAAATGAAGTCATATTCATAAGATTACCTCCAAATTTTGTTGAAGATATTAAAGCGGAAGAAATTTTGGATGCAATAAGAAAAAGAAAGCATAACATATTTGCTGTTCATGTCTATAAACAGAAAGAACTATCAAGAGAAGAGAAGTGGATCCGTTACCTCTTTGGAATTCCTAAAATTGAAAAAAGCGATAAAATGATTAAATTGAGAGAGCTGTTTGAAGTTACCCGTGGAAATACATTGTATAATTA
>JALUTC010000209.1 GCA_027058345.1 archaeon
TCTCAGTCGTAATAAATATCGCCTTGTCCTTTATTTTATCCAATAATGTTAGACAAAACTCATACTTTCCAACTCCAGGAGGACCGTAGATGAGTAGAGAGTAATTTTCTGGAATTTCAAACATAATATTCAATGTAAATTCTGTATATTTATATTTTATACTTTACTTATATCTTGCTACGACGAATAAATGGTCTTTATCATATGGTTCAAGATATATCTTTTCAAGAATTTCGAAGTATTCTGACATTTTTCTCAATTCTTCCTTAAAGATTTCTTCAGGCTTTTTTGTAACATCTATGCTTCTTGCTTTTATTGCTATCATTACGTAGCCATTTTTCTTTAAGAAATGTTCAGCATTTGCAATCAATATCTCTATTTGATTTGGCTGAGCAACATCCTCATAAATTACGTCACAAATTTCTACGATGTTCGCATAAGTTTCTGGTTTAGTAGCATCTCTTAGGAGTGGAATCATGTTCTTTCTAGTTTGGCACAATTGAAGTAAATCTCTGAAAACTCTTGGAGAAAATTCAACGCAATATATTATTCCTTTTCTAACTATATCGGATAAATGACTTGCAGTTGTTCCAGATGCTGCTCCAAGATACAATATTTTTGAATCAATCTTTATTGGAAATGTTTTTAATCCTTTGTAAATTGCTCCTGCAAGCTTACTTCTATATGGATTCCATATTCTATACTCTTCGTCTCCAATTTTCACCAGCTTTTCTCCATATACGCTTTGCCCCTTAACAAGATTTCTCGTTGCAAGCTTTCCTTCAATCCATTTTATGTTTTCATTCTTTATCATATTAATTTATTTGTGATAAACGTATAAAACACCTCTAAAAATATATAATTAAAAAAATTATTAAACAAAAATCCTTTTTAATTTTATTATGAAAGAAGAATTTATCTCCGCAAAAGTTCTTGGAGTATATGTCACAAATACAAAGGAAGGAATGTCTCCAGTTGTCTTTTTGGATTGTGGAGAGAAGGTCCTACCTATATATATAGGAACGGCTGAAGCATTTTCTATACAGCTTGCACTTGAAAAGATGCAATATCCAAGACCATTAACTCATGATTTGTTGATAAATATCTTAAATGGATTGAACGTTAAGGTTGAAAAGATAATAATAGATGATTTACATGAAGGTGTTTTCTATGCAAGATTAATATTGAAGAAGGATAACGATGAATACGAGTTTGATGCTAGACCAAGTGATAGCATTGCATTAGCATTGAGAACAAACGCTCCAATATATGTTTCCAGAAAAGTTATAGAGGAAGCTGGTGTTAAAAAAGACAAATTAGATATATGAAGGTAGAAGACTTAATAAACATAATATTGGAACAATGTAACATTAGCAAGGAAGATATATATAAACTTATAGAGGAAAAGAAGAAGAAGTTTAAATTTCTAACTGATGAGGGTGCATTATATTTAATTGCGAATGAGCTTGGAGTAAATTTATTTGTTGCACATGAATCGAAGGAGGTAAAGATTGGTGAGATAACCCCAGATAGAAATTATGTGAACGTTGTTGGAAAAGTATTGAGAATTTTTCAACCTAGAACCTTTGAGAAAAAGGGATTTTCTGGAAAGGTATGTTCAATAATTCTGGCAGATAATACTGGAAGAATAAGGTTGGTCTTTTGGAATAAAGACGTCGAAAAATATATTGAAAGTGGGAAAATAAAGGAAGGGGATGTCATAAAAGTTATAAATGCAATGGTTAAAGAAAATAGATTTGGTGATATTGAATTGCATGTAACAGGTAGCACAATTATAAAAATAAATCCCGAAGGTATAGATATAAATGTTCCAACGGGAGAAAATGTGAAAATTTCACAACTCTCTCCAAATATGTATAACGTATCACTAATAGCAAAAATCCTCAGAATATTACCTATTAGAGAAATACAAAGGTTTGATGGTAGTATAGCAAAGGTTGCAAATGTTATAATTGCTGACGATACTGGAAAGGTTAGGCTAAGCATATGGGATGAAAATGTCGATTTAATAAAGAGATTGAAAGAAGGAGAAACAATAAAAGTTATAAATGCATATGTTAGGGAAAGATTCGGAGAGAAGGAATTGGTATTGAGTAGGATTGGAAAAATAGTTCCATGCGATGAGGAGGTAAATGTTCAAGAGGAAAATTTGAGGAAAAACATAAAAGATTTAAAAAATGGTGAGATTGCAGAGATAAAAGGAATTATAATTGATGTGAAGAATTATAAAAGAATTCCCGAAAAGAACTTATTTATAATGAATTTGCTCGTAGACGATTCAACAGAAGTTGCAAGATTGGTATTCTTTAATAAAAGGGTTGAAGAACTGTTGAACATTCCTTTAGAAGAATTGCTCGAATCGGAAAATATCGATGAGATAATTGAAAGTAAGAGGGAAGAATTGATAGGAAAAGAGATAATAGTTTTAGGAAGGTGTAAAGAGACAGAATTTGGAAAGGATATAATTGTTGATACATTCTCGTTCAATATAGATTACATTCAGGAATTGAATAGATTAATAGATGAAGCGAAGAAATTATTAAATATAGAGAAAATATGATTACAATAGCAATACCGAACAAGGGAAGACTTCTCGAACCAACAATAAATCTTCTTAATAAATCAGGTATAAAGGTTAACGTTGAGTCCAGAAAGTTATATGCTGAAACTTCACGAAGAAATGTGAGAGTAATTTTTATAAGGGCAAGAGATATTCCAGAAATTGTTCATAGTGGATCTGCTGATTTGGGAATAACTGGATATGACATTGTTGTTGAGAGTGGATTGGATTTGGAAATTTTACTAAAGTTAAACTATGGAAGAGCAAAGTTGGTCGTTGCATGTAAAGAGGAAGATAATCCAGAGGATTTAATGAGAAAAAAGGTAAGAATTGCAACTGAATTTCCAAGAATAACTGAAAATCACTTTAAAAATAAAGGTATAAATTTTGAGATAATTAAAGTTAGTGGGGCAACCGAAATAATGCCTTTAATAGGTGTATCAGATTTAATAGTAGATTTAGTTACGACGGGAAATACGTTGAAAATGAATAAGTTAAAAATCGTTGAAGAAATATTAGAAACTGAGGCATGCCTGATTGCAAATAAGAATAGTTTGAAAGAGAAAGGTGAAGAGATAAATGAAATCGTTCTTTTATTAAAAGGTGTTGTCAATGCAAAGAATAAGAAATTGGTAATGATGAATGTTCCCGAGGATATTCTTGAAAAAATAAAGAGTATAATGCCTGGACTTGCTGGACCAACTGTTGCAAAAGTTTTAAGCGATAAACCAATGTATGCAGTTCATGCTGTCGTTGATGAAGAAGATGTATACGACGTTATAATTAAGGCTAAGAGAATAGGTGCAAGAGATATACTCGTAGTTCCTATCGAAAGATTAATTCCTTAAATCAGCGTAACCATAACTCATCACCATTCAGTGGTAGCGTAATTCATCATTTAATACTATATATTTCTTTAATATATTTTAAACTTAACTTCAGATTTTTCATAGAATATTTAATCGAGATTACATCCTTTTCCAAATATTTTATAAATAAATCGTTTTCACTAGCTTCCTTAATAATTTCTTTCATCACCTTTATTTCCTTTCTATACCTCTCAACTATATTTTTAAGTATTTCTATCTCTTTTATTAAATGTTGATATTTTATCTTGTTCAAAATACGATTCATTCTTTCCAATAAGGTTAATAATACGTTGTTTTCTATCTTTTTATCACTTATAAAATATAAATTCTTTAATAAATTTGCATCATTCTCAAGAAGCTTTATCTCACTCTCTATTTCATCTATCTCTCTTTCAATCTCCCTAATCTCGTTCTCAAGCTTTTCTTTAATTCCCATAAATTTTCTTTAATGTTACCAATAATATATAATAAAAGGTGATTCATAAATGCCAAGGAAAGGTCTTGGTAAAAAGTTAAGACTTGCAAAGGCATTGAAGCAAAATAGAAGAATACCAATATGGGTTATATTGAAGACGAATAGAAGAGTGATGGTAAACCCAAAGAGAAGGCATTGGAGAAGAACGAAGATTAGGGCGAGGTGATTCTTTATGGAGGAGAGGGTTTATACAATATCATTTCAAAAGCTTAAGGCAAAGGTTCCAATTAGTCAAAGAGCAAAGAGGGCTATGCATTATATAAGAGAATTTTTAGCTAGACATTTAAAAACTGATCCAGAAAATATAAAGATAGGAAATGATGTCAATGAGAAGATATGGGAGAGAGGGATAGAAAAGATTCCACCTAGAATTAAGGTTAGATGTGTAAAGGAGAGAGTAAAGGATAAGGAGATTTGGAAGGTAAGCTTAATAGAATGAAATTTTCCGAATTTCAAAAATTGATAAGAGATTTATACTATGAAAGGGATAGAAGAAGGGGTTTAGAAGCGACGATGCTATGGTTGATTGAAGAAATTGGCGAGCTAGTTAGAGCTATAAGGAAAGGAGAGGGGAATATTGATGAAGAAATTGCAGACTGCATTGCATGGATTATATCTGTTGCAAACCTTTTAAATATTGATGTTGAAAAAGCTATATTGAAAAAATATCCAATGAAATGTTCCAAATGTAATTCAAATCCATGTAGGTGTAAGGAATGATTGTAATAACTGGAGAGAAGATATGTACATTGGAGGAGTTTTTACCTGGAGAGAATGCTTACGAATATAATAACGAGGTTATATCTTCTGTTATTGGAATTGTTCAAAAAGATTTAAAGAGTAGAAGGGTAAATGTTAAACCATTAAACGAAGCGCCTGTAATAAAAGAGGGGGATAAAGTAATTGGTAGAGTTATAGATATAAAGTACCCGGCGATTGCCTTAATAAAAATATTGAAAATTCTAGGTAAGAAAAGATTCATAGCATCAATTCCATACGGTGTTTTATACGTTGGAAATATCAAAAATGATATAATAATTGATATAAGAAAGGAAATTGCATACGGAGATATAATCCTTGCAAAGGTAATATATGCTGGAAAGGTTCCGGTACAATTAGTGACGAATGAAGATGATTTAGGAGTAATATATGCATATTGTTTCAATTGCAATTTACCTCTGAAATATTATGAAGAAAATAAGCTTATATGTGAGAATTGCGGCAGAATAGAATTGAGAAAGGTATCAAAATTATATGGAAGAGGTGATATTCTTTGGAAGTAAAGGTTATAAAAGAAAGATATGATAAGATTGAATTTATATTGGAAGGTGAAGATCATACATTCTGTAATGCATTTGTACAATTTCTTAAAAGGTTCGATGATATAGATATTGCTACGTATAAAATAGAGCATCCCCTAATTGTAAAGCCAAAGATTTATGTGAAATTGAAGGTTGAGAAAATACCGATAGATAAAATTGCTGGAGAAGATTCAGAAAAGTTGAAAAAGATAGGAATAAATTATTTAATAGAATTGTTAAACTCCGACATAGAAGAGGTTTCGAAGAAAACAGGAATAGATAAAAACAAACTTAGGATTTATTATGAGGAGGCGAAGAAGTATCATAAAAATGTCAGAGATGTTATTAAAAAACATCTGGATGAATTTATCGAATATATAAATTCTGTTGAAAATGCATTTATATCATCCCTAAAAAAATAATATATGGTAAGGTATACGGAGTTAAGAAATAAACCAGTATATGATGAGTCTGGAAAATTTATAGGAAATGTTGTAGATTTTGTAATATTTAGAGATACGGGAGACATTTTTGGTATAGTTGTTGAAAACATTTCAAAAGAAATAGTTGAAAAACTCGGATTAAAAAAGAAAGGGATAATCATACCATATAAAGCTGTTAAATCTATAAAGGATATCGTAATAATAAAGGAAGGGGATTTCCACATAGTAGAATGATAACATTCTCAAGCATAAGTTTTCAACACAAAATATTTGTCAGAGTCGATGGTGTAAACTTTTCAAGGAAAACGGAAGAATTACAACTAGAAAAGCCATACGATAAAAGATTGATCGAAGCATTAATAGAAGCGAGTAAACTTGTCTTTGAAATATTAAACCCTAAACTTGCTTATATATTTTCCGATGAAATAAATTTTCTTTTTTTTCCACCATTACCATACAATGGAAGATTCGAAAAGTTGAATTCCATAATTCCTAGTATTGTTTCAACAAAGGTATCGTTAATATTTAAAAAGGAATTATTTTTTGACTCAAAAATTTTCTGCGTTAATGATGATGAAATAATACAGTATTTGAAGGAAAGGCAGGATGAAGCGTGGAGAAATCACATAAACTCTTACGCATTTTATAAACTTATTGAAGAAGGATATTCAAGAAGGGAAGCTGCAGAAATATTAAAGGGGAAAAAATATAAAGACATACATGAATTCTTATTTAAAAAGGGGATAAACCTTGCAAAAACGCCAACATGGCAGAGAAGGGGCGTTCTTGTATATAAATTGAGAAAAGAAATGTCGAAAAAGATAAATGATAGAGTTGTCAAATATTATAGAAACGAAATAATTGTTGACTGGGAAATTCCTCTATTCTCTAGTGAAGAAGGTAAAAGACTTTTGGAAAAAATTTTATATTCATAACAATCTTATTTTTCTTTTATGTACTTCGATTCACATGTTCACATGGATGTAAGAAGTTACGAGGATTATGAAAGGATGAGAATTTCTGGTATAGAGAGACTTTTAACACTTGCACATAATCCCTATAAAATGAGTACGAGCGATGTTGTTCTAGACCATTTCGATAGAATATTGAACACCGAAACAAGGAGGGCAGAGGAAAATATGATCGAATTATATATAGGTTTAGGAATACATCCATGTGGAATACCAAAAGATTATGAAAGGGTTTTAAATTTGTTACCAAAGTTATTAGAAAGGGAAAACGTGGTTGCAATTGGAGAAATTGGTTTGAATGATAACACGGAATTGGAAAGGGAGGTATTTGAAAAGCAACTAAGAGTTGCAAAGGATTTAGATTTTCCCGTGATTGTTCATACACCTGGAAAAAGAAAGCTTGAGATTTGCTTAAAGGAATTGGAAATAATAGATAAGATAGGAATTGATGACAAAAGGGTTGTCATAGATCATGCAACATATGATGTTGTCAGAAGTATAAGGGATAGAGATTTTTACATTGGACTAACAATTCAACCGGGATATAAATTGAATTATGAGGATGCACTTAAGATAATTAATGATTTCAAATTATACAATAGGTTTTTAATAAATTCGGATGCTGGATCGGTAAGAAGTGATATATATGCATTGTCAAGGTTCGCCTCAATTCTCAAACATAAAAAATATTCGAGAGAAATAATTGAAAAAATTACGTATAAAAATGCTTGTACATTTTTAAGGATATA
>JALUTC010000210.1 GCA_027058345.1 archaeon
GGATAATAAAAAATTTAAAGGTTCTCGCATACCTTGATAAATACGAACTATTCCTAAGAGACGTGAACGTAAAGGATATAAAGGATATAAAGGATATAAAGGATATAAAGGATATAAAGGATATAATATTATCCGTGATTAAAGAGCTCGAGGATGAGGCTAGGAAGAAAAACATTAGTATAAAGGTTTATGGCGATGATGTAAAAGCACCTGTTTATGAATTGATCAGAGAGGTTTTTTACAATTTAATAGATAATGCCATAAAATATAGTTATGGAGACTCATTTGTAATAGTTGAGCTAAAAGATGAAAAGGATAAAGTTATAATTAAGGTGAAAGATTTTGGACCAGGAATTCCCGATGAATTTAAGAATAAAATCTTTGAAAGATTTGAAAGGATAGAGGATACGAGAAAGATAAGGGGTATGGGATTAGGGTTAAGTATTGTTAAAAGAATCGTTGAACTACATAATGGAAGGGTATGGGTTGAAAACAATAAACCAAGGGGTTCCGTATTTGTTGTAGAATTACCAAAAAACTGATATTATATATGGATATTATAATTAAGAATTGTCTTGTTCTATATGAGAATTCATATTTGAAGAGAGCTTCAATTGCAATATCGGATGGTATTATAAAGGAGGTTAGCGAGAATATTGAAAATGAGGCAAATCTTATTTTAGATGCTAGGGATAAGATAGCGATACCTGGATTTATAAACATGCATACACATGCTGCGATGACATTGTTTAGAGGAGTTGCCGACGACTTAAGTTTGATGAAATGGTTGAAAGAAGAGATATGGCCAATGGAAAAGAACTTAAAACCTGAACATGTCTATTTTGGAACTCTTGTTGCAGCTATTGAGATGATAAAATCTGGAACGACGTGTTTCAACGATATGTATTTTTATATAGACGAAGTTATAAAAGCATGTAGAGATATTGGCATTAGAGCATATGTTTCCTTTGCAATGTTCGATTTTGGAAATGAAGACGTTGCTGAAAGGAATATAAAAGAGGCAGAAAAATACTTAAATAAAGGTGTAAAAAGTGATATTGTAAAAATAACACTTGCACCTCATGCTCCGTATACATGTTCGGAATATCTCTTAAAGAAAACAAAAGAGCTTGCAGATAAATATAACGTACTTATTCATACGCATATTTCTGAATCGAAAGATGAATTTGTAAAATTTTTAAAAGAGAAAGGAAAGACACCAATAGAATATTTAAACGACATGGGATTTTTAGGAGAAAACGTTTTGGCCGCACATTGTGTTTGGACTACAAATAAAGATATCGAAATATTAAAAAGGAACAATGTAAACGTTATTCATAATCCTGTAAGTAATATGAAACTTGCAAATGGTATAGCCAGAATATACGAAATGATGAGAAATGGTATCAATATATGTCTAGGAACGGATGGAGCTGCTAGTAATAACAATTTAAATATCATTGAAGAAATGAAACTTGCAGCAATCTTGCAAAAATTTAGATATAAAAATCCCGAGATATTAAAGGCTGAGGATGTATTCAAATTTGCAACGATAAATGCTGCAAAAGCTCTTGGAGAAAAGACTGGAATGATAAAAGAAGGATATAAGGCAGATATAGTTTTACTAGATATGAAGAATACAAGAGTTTTACCTCTAACGAATATATTTTCTCATATAGTTTATTCAATAGACAGTTCATGTATCGATACGGTTATAATAAATGGCAGGCTCGTTATGTATAACAAGAAGATAGTAACGATTGATGAAAGATATGTATATGAGAAATTTTTGAACGCAGTTTTAGATTTATATGAATCTTCTGGAAAAAGAGATAAATTAATATTATAATATGCTAAAGGTATTTAAGTCAGAAGTTCATAAAAGACCATACCTATATTTGGAAGAAAAATTTTTCAATAAAATTTTTGAAAATGTAAAGATACCGATTGCCATAGTTTTGACAGGAGGTACAAGTAAAAATCTTCAGGAATTCTTGAAGGATAAGGATAAAGCAATAATACTTGCAAAAAATTCTGAGAATGCATTTTCATCAGCAATAACTGCATATAATAAATTAGGTAGGAAACACTTCATATGGATTACGGAAAACATATTTAGAGATGCGTATAGAATATTACGCACGATAAATTTGTATGAAAAAATACTAAATGGAAGGTTTCTCGTTTTAGGTAAAGAGAAGTCCAGGTTTGACTTGATAAAATA
>JALUTC010000211.1:0-3445 GCA_027058345.1 archaeon
ATATAATTAAATTTAATATTTTTGATAGAATAAAATCCTTTTTCCCATATTTTTCACCATCTAATAAAAATACAACGATGGGTTTTCTCATTTTCTTTAAAAGCTTTCCAAAGGATTCATGGAAGATGAATATTTCGATTTGTCCAGGTGTATCTATTAGTGAAAAATCGCAGTCGGATATTGTTTTCTGAATGTCTTCCAAAATTTCATCATTTGATGAAATTTCCTCAAAAATCTTTACAACTGCACCATTTGGTCCAAGTTTCATCTCTTTCATATATTTTTTAAAGTCGAAATATTTTCTAATATCAAAATCTGGGATATAAGGAATGTATTCTGCAGCAGGATCCAAATTTAGTCTTTTTATCTTATAACCCTTCTCCTTTAAATATTCTCCAAAGTTTTTTGTTATACTTGATTTTCCACTAGAAGCACTTCCTATGAAAATTATATCCATTATAAATTTAATTAAGTTTAACCACAAACAAGCTTTAATACTTCATCCCTATTTATATAAAATCTTTTTATAAACTCAGCCACCCTATCAAACTCGAAAATCTTATTCTTTACCATAAAATCCAATACCTTTTTTCTCAGCTCAATCTCCTCCCAAAACTCTGCCTCGTTTAATAAGAATCTCGATTCTCCTCTTATTGCTATTATTTTAGGTATCTTTTCACTTCTACCAGTAAGTTCTATACTATCTAAGTCAGGTTTCCATGTAAATACATCATTCCTTGTAATTTTTCCATCTGGAGAAACATCGACAATTTCTGTTATTGAAAGTACTCTTCTTGCAGGTCTTTCATGTATCTTTGTATGTGTCAAAAATACGATTAAATCCAATGCAGATAATAGATTTGGTGGAAGATTTATTGGAGGCGTTGTTAATCTATTTATCAATTCGTCAATATTTTCAGCATGTATCGTTGCCATTCCACTATGACCTGTTGCCATTCCTTGAAATAAAACATAAGCTTCTTGACCTCTAACTTCTCCGACAATTATATAATTTGGTCTTGCTCTTAATGCTGATTTCAATAAATCGAACATATCTACTTCTCCAAATCTCTTTCCAGTTACATCTCTCGGACCATATCCAGGTCTTGCAATCCATTGACTCCAATGTTCATGTGGTAAATTTAATTCTGGAGTATCTTCAATCGATATTATCTTCATCTCAGGTCTTATAAATAAAGAGAGGACATTTAAGAACGTTGTCTTTCCAGTTGCAGTGCCACCAGATACTAAAATCGATGCTCCGTATTCGACTGAAATCCAAAGATATGCGAGAGCGTAACTTGAAATTGTCCCATTTGCAATTATTTCTGTTGGGGATAGGGGAACCTTTCTAAATTTCCTTATGGTGAAGCTTGAACCTTTTTTTGATATATCAGAACCAAGAATTGCCTGAACTCTATCTCCAGTTGGTAAAGAACCATCGAGTAATGGTTCGGCTAAGGATATATGTCTATTGCACCATTGTGCAAGTTTAATTACAAATGATGATAATTCGGATTCACTTTCAAAGACAATATTTGTCTTCAAGTAACCATAATTTTTATGATAAACATATACAGGAACTCCTGCGCCTACACAACTTATATCTTCTATGTTTTTATCAAGTAGGAGTGGATTTATCTTATCATATCCTAAAATATCTCGATAAATATAATACATTATTTTGTCGAAAGATTCTTTAGAGATGTTCCTCTTCATCCTTTTTAACAATTTTCCTACGAATTCTCTCAAATAATTCTTTGCAATACCTTTCTCCTTTAACTCTGTTATATCATATTCTATTTGATTTATCAATTGTTCCTTTAATTCCTTCAAAAGCTTTTTCTCTTCAGAATTCAATTCTGGTTCTATAACAATATAGACGAGAGATTTTTCCAATGGATCATACCTTATATTTACCATGCAATACGGTGGATCTACTGGATATGTTATATTTATTAAGCCTTTGTCAGTTTCCGATTTTATTTGAACCTTTCTTTTTACCTCTTCCTTTAATTCTTCGAGCTTATCCTTAAATATTCTTCTCTTCACATTTTTTATAATATCTATCATGGCCATGGCCTTTCTGCAAGTTTTACTCTTACTTCATAATATTTTCCATTTCTATAATATTTAATCTTAACTATATCTCCAGGTCTTTTAGACAATATATAATCTACTAAATCATCCGCAGATAATATTCGAACGTTATTTATTTCAACTATTATATCACCGAGAAAAATCTTTCCTCCTATTATCTTCGTCCCTCTTAATCCCGCTTTCTCTGCAGGGCTATTCTTAGCAACCTCCATTATTAATGCGCCTCTAACATCTAAATTTATATTATAATATCGGAAGAAATCTGTGGATGTAACAACCGTTACACCTAACCATCCTCTTAAAACTTTTCCGTACTTGATTATATCTGAAACTACTCTTTTAACGAGATTTATTGGAATAGCAAATCCTATACCTTCAAATCCGCCGCTCGTTGTATAAATTGCAGTATTTATTCCAATGACTTCTCCCTTTAAATTTATTAGAGGCCCTCCTGAATTTCCAGGATTTATAGCAGCATCAGTTTGTATAGCAGTTCTTATTTTATAATTATCGTATGTTTTCAATGTTCTGTTCAATCCCGAGATTATGCCTTTAGTTACAGTATATTCTAATTCATATGGATGACCTATAGCTAATACAGTTTCGCCTACTCTTAACTTACTTGAATCACCAAGTCTTGCTGGGGATAAGTTTTTTGCATCAATTTTTAATACTGCAATATCAGTTATTGGATCCGAGCCAACAAGTTTTGCCTCAAATTCTCTCTTATCATATGTTGTTACAATAAACTTTTTTCCATTTGCAACGACGTGATAATTCGTTACAATATAACCTTCCTTAGATATTATAACACCAGTACCAGAAGCAATTGCTTCAGTTGTAAATATTCCCTCGTTTATTAATTTATACACTTTTATGTGAACAACAGATTTCTTAACCTCTTCTATAATTTTTGATATATAATTCTCTTCAGTTGTGTTTACAAAAATTATCTCCTTTATAACTTTCTCACCCTTCGGATTTACCTTTGTATATATTTGAACGAAGAGAAATGAAAAGAGAAACGAAAAAATTATTATAAAAAATATATTTATAATTATATACCTATTAGAAATCATTTTTCTTCCTGTAACATTTTGTTTATCATGTCTTGTTGTACATGGCCTTCTACTCTTATGTTAACCTTCTTAACACCTTTCATGTTTTTTAGCCTTTCCTTAATAGCAAATGCTAGTTGAACTCCCAAGGGACAAAATGGACTGGATGGTGTGAATGTTAATGATACAACACCTTCTTCAACCTTTAAATCCTTTACCAATCCCATCTGTACAATATCCATTCCAACTTCAGGGTCGATTATTTTTTTCAACTCATTTAAAACATC
>JALUTC010000211.1:3455-7235 GCA_027058345.1 archaeon
ACATTTTGCAGTGGCTTAAAATTATCTTTCTTATTTATGGGAAAGGTTAATTTATTGCTATATCGTTGTGATGGAATAAGGGCAAATTTTAATTTTTAATTTTTTACAATAGAATTCAATTTATTTGCAACATTCACGTAATATTTTAAAATATCCAAGACCTTAAATAAATGATCCCTTAAGTCTTTACCATTAGCAATTTCTCTCATGCTTAAATATATTTCAGTAATTAATGTATCTATTGTAATTATACAATATTTGTATATTTTTAGAAGATTTTCATTTTTAATCTTATCACATACTTCATTATACTTGATGATTTCATCTATTGCCTTTTCGATACATCTCAGATCTTCATTCGATAAAATATTATACTTTTGAATTTTTTGCAATATTTCTTTCATATTTTTCTATTAATTTTCTCAAAGCATTGAAAACAAGAACAATACTATGTTCCTTATCCTTTGGCAATCTATTACCTAAAATATTTACTATATACTTTTCGTCTATCTTCTTTATTTCATCAATATTTCTATGCTTGATCTCCTCTGAAATAATGTCGGCAATTGCTATAGAAGTTATACATCCATATCCCTCAAATTTTACATCCGAAACCTTATCGCCGCTAAACTTTGCATAAAGTATTATCAAATCTCCACAAGATGGTATTGCTTCCTTAATTATTACATCAGCATCCTCAATGATTCCTTTGTTCCTCGGATTTTTATAATGTTCTATTATTTTTTCTATCAATATAACTTCCCCCTATACTCTCTTGTATATGGACATCCTAGACATTTTCCACCTGTTTTATCGTGAGAAAATTCACAATTTACACAATCTGCGACAAAACCACATGGCAATGTTTCACCAATCTTATATTTCCTTTCTGGAAATGTTATTGGAAATCCTGAATAATTGACAACATCCATTATTACGGAGACATTACATTTCCAAACACCTTCACATCTTCTAAAATGTTTCTCAACTATAGCATCAATCGTTGGCGTATTCTCAGCTAGTAAAATTAAAGTTAAGTTATATTCACCACTCGTTGAAAAAATCATTGAAACATAAGGACATTTGACCAACCTCTTAACCAATTCGGTTGGATTTCTTACAGATAATCTTACCAATGCTGCTATTAAAGGAAACTTCTTTATATCGATGCAAACAGAGTTTATTATAAATCCAAGCTTTTTCAACCTATTTATTCTCGCACCAACAGCTGGTTGTGTTAATTCAATGTGCTTCGCAATTTCCAGTTGAGAAATTTCGGGATTTTTACATAACAATGATAATATCTTCTTATCCTTTTCATCTAAAACCCTTTGTCTTAAACTTACCATATTTATATTTTAAAAATATATCAAACGTATTCATTATTACGATTTTCGTTAAATCCATTTTAAAAGCTTAAATTATAATTAATAATGTAAAAGTATGGAAAAAAGTATAAAATTTGCCTTCCAAATGATAAAGGCTGGAAGATCTAAGGAAGAAATATTAAAGTATGTGAGCGAGGAGATTTACGAAATAGCTTACGCAAGATATTTGGCAATGAATAAAATCTCATTCTATGATAAGATATATTCAGATTTGGATGGAATAAGGAAATATGCAACGTATGAGGATGTTGCTAAATATAAGGCAAAGAGATTAAAATGTGATATAATTGCTGATTTGGGATGTGGTGTTGGAATACAACTCATATTTTTTGCAAGGGAATGCAACTTTGTATATGGTGTTGAAATAAATGAAAAAAGATATAAATATTGTATAAAAAATTTGAGGAAAATGGGATTAAAAAATTTTGAAATAATTCATGGAGATGCTTTAAGTAAAGAGGTTTACGAAAGGATAAAAGATGTAGATATAATATTCTCGGACCCAAGTAGAGAAATAAAGGGAGAAATAAAGATGGAATATCTATCTCCGAACCCGATTAAGATTTACGAAATGTATAAAAGTAAGACCGATAACTTTGCATTCGATTTACCCGTACAAATAAGAAAGGAAAAGATTCCTTTCGATTGCGAGCTCGAGTATCAAGCCTATTTTAAAGAACCATTTAGAGCAACAGCATATCTTGGAGAATTAAAAAAGTGTGAGAAAAGTGTCGTAATATTACCTTACAATATCAGATTAGAGTACAACGAAAGCCTGGATAGAGATTTAAAACCAACAGATGAAATAAAAAGTTATATCTATTTATTAAATAGAACGATAAATCTTGCAGATTTAATTCCGGAAGCTGTTGAATATTTGAGAACAAATTATAAAAATATTTATCTAATTTATAGAGATAAGAGAAGATGTTTACTCACGAGCGACGATTACTTTAAATCTGAAATTGTTGAATGTTATGAGGTTTTAAAAACATGCAAGGAAAACGAATTGAAAGAATGTTTGGAAAAGGTTAATGCAAAGAAGGTTTATCTCAGATTTGAAGTAGATCCAAATAAATATTATGAAATAAAGAGGAGTCTTGAGAGGGGATTGAGAGGTAAGGAAAAGATTTACATATTTAAGATCAAGGACAAATATATTTTGACGAAAAAGTTATATTAATCTTTCTCCAAATCTTTCACACGCCTTGTTGCAGGATTCTAGTTCGAATTGAAATGTCATGTGTGATATGTTATAATTCTTTAACTTCTCCTCTAACTCCTTCCTTATCTCATCAATTCTCGAAGAATCATCTACGACAACATGTGCACTCAATAATGTTACATGTGAACATAAGCTCCAAATGTGAACATCATGAACATCTATAACACCTTTCGTGTCAAGAATTTCTCTCTCAATTTCTTCCTTATTTAAATGTTTCGGAACAGAATCTAATAATATGTGAATGTTTTCCCTAAGTAACCTAACTACTCCAATTAGAAGTATACTTCCTATTATAAAACTTATGATTGGATCAAATATATAATTGTTCGTTAAATATATTAAGATACCGGCAAGTATTACATTTATGCTAGATAATGTATCTCCAAGAACGTGCAAGAATATTCCTCTTATATTTACATCATGAGCATGCGATTTTAATTTCAACATTACAAATATGTTTACAATCAATCCTATAACTGCTATTACAATCATTTCTCTAACCATGACCTTTTCCGGAGATAAAATCCTTTCATACGCTTCCTTAAATACTAGGAATACAACGAATAAAAGCAATATAGAATTTATAAATGATGCTAGAACTTCACTTCTATGATAACCATAGGTTCTAACATTACTTACAGGTTTTAATGATATCGTTATAGCCATAAATCCAATAATTAGAGATAAGAAATCAAATAGCATGTGAAATGAATCGGAAAGTAATGATAGACTTTTTGTATAAATTCCACCGAAAAACTCTGCAAAAAATATTGTACCAATTAATAGTATCGATAATCTTATTTTACTCTTTGATTTCAAAATATCCTGCAATATTTCTTCCTGAAGATATACCATAATTAATATAATTAATATTTTTGTTTATATTCTTTCTCAAATTGTAATATTTTTATTTTATCATCAGTATCTCTCCCTCTAAAACCTCCCAGGGAATTAGCCGATATAACTCTGTGGCAAGGAAATATTAATTCATATCTATTTCTCTTTAGTAATAACCCAACATATCTTGGATGCATGTTTAGTTTCTTTGCAAGATTTCCATAAGTTGTAACATCTCCAAAAGGTATCTTACTAATCTCTAACCAAAAACCCCAATTTCTTTTATATAAATTGTCTAAATACAATTTGTCTAAAATATCTTTCAATGAC
>JALUTC010000212.1 GCA_027058345.1 archaeon
GTCAGTTTTTAACTGTCGGGGGTGCTGGCCGCCTGAGGGGAAGGCCCGTCTAGTACGAGAGGAACGACGGGCCGCGGCCTCTGGTCAACCGGCCGTCCAACAGGGCGCGCCGGGCAGCTACGCCGCGCGGGGATAAGGGCTGAAGGCATCTAAGCCCGAAGCCTCCCCCGAAACGAGGCGGCCACTCCGCTTGGGGTGTATGCCCCGGCGGACGAGGGCTCGGGAAGAAGACCCGGTTGATGGGACGGGGGTGTAAGCACCGAGCCCGTAAGGGCGAGGTGTTCAGCCCGCCGTCCCCAATCGCCCGAGGTGTGGTCTCGACACTACTCTACCCAGCCTATACAGGTTGATCCCTTTCATCTTTCAATTATTTCAACCTTATCTTTCTTACCAATTAATACTTTTGATACTAAATCATTTGGGAAAATACCCGATTCTACAACACCTGTTATTTTTTTTAATTCCAATTCTAATTCTTTTGGGTTTTCTATTTCACCAACTTCTAAGTCAATTATAAAATTGTTGTTATCAGTTATTTCTGGACCATATCTCGATTTGGAATATCTGAGTGAAGGATTTCCATATTTACTTAATTCTTTCAAAACATAATTTAAAGAGAAGGGTACAATTTCCACAGGTATTATTCCTGATAATTTTTTGTACAGCTTTGATTCATCAACAATTATAATAACTTCCTTTGAAGATTTTGCAAGTAATTTCTCTCTTAATAATGCGCCACCTCCTCCCTTAATAAGGTTGAGATTTTCATCGACTTTATCAGCGCCATCGATTGTTATATCTATTTCCTGTAAAAAATTATCAATAGGAATTCCAAGCTTTCTTGCAATTAGCTCTGTATCTATTGATGATGGAATACATTTAATTCTTAAACCTTTTTCTCTAATGTATTTTGACAATTCGTATAAAAAATATCTAACGGTTGAACCGGTTCCTAATCCAAGTACGATATCATCGTCGATAAATTTTAAGGCGAACTTTGCAACTTTTTTTTTAACTCTTCTTTCATATTTATATGTTTCATATCGCATCACCTGAAGAGATAAAGAAAGGTTTAACAACAGACATTTATTTCTTACGTGTGAAGAAAATATTAGAGGAGAAAGGTATAAATAAGAAGGTTGTAGCAGAGGTTTCTGCAAAATCATTGCCAAACAATTATAAGTGGGCGATATTTGCTGGTTTAGAAGAAGCACTAAAGTTATTGGAAGGAATAGATGTTGATGTATATGCATTACCTGAAGGTAGTGTATTTTATCCTGACGAACCTGTATTAATAATAGAGGGGAATTATAAAGATTTTTGTATTTATGAAACAGCATTATTAGGATTTTTATGTCAAGCATCTGGAATAGCTACAAAGGCTGCGAGGTTGAAGAAGCTTGCGGGAGATAAAAAGGTATTGAGCTTTGGCGTTCGTAGAATGCATCCGGCAATTTCTCCAATGATAGATAGAGCAGCATATATTGGGGGAGTTGATGGTTTTTCATGTTATTTGGCAGAAAAATACATAGGTGAGAAAGCTATAGGCACGATGCCTCATGCATTGATTTTAGTTTTAGGTGATCAGGTTACTGCATGGAAATCTTTTGATGAAGTCATTGAGAAAGATGTACCGAGGATAGCTCTTATCGATACATTTTACGATGAGAAATTTGAAGCTATTATGGCGGCGGAGAACATTAGAAGTTTATATGGTGTAAGATTAGACACGCCAAGTTCAAGAAGGGGAAATTTTAGGAAGATAGTTGAAGAAGTTAGGTGGGAATTGGATATAAGAGGATATAAGGATGTTAAGATATTTGTATCTGGGGGTATTGATGAGAGAGAGGTAATGGAATTAAAAGATATTGCAGATGGTTTTGGAATTGGGACTGCTATAAGCAATGCAGCAACTATAGATTTTTCATTGGATATTGTTGAAGTTGAAGGTAAACCAATAGCAAAGAGGGGTAAGAAATCTGGAAGAAAGACAATTTACAGATGTATGAATTGTTTAAGGGATAGGGTTGTATATTATAAAGAAAGGAATGGATATAGGTGTGAGAACTGTGGTAAAGATATGAGAGAAATTCTTGAGAAGTATATAGAATCAGGAAAGATTATAAAGAGAATGCCTAGTGCTAAAGAGATTAGGGAATATGTTTTGAATCAATTGAATAAATTGGAGATATGATAAAGGTAAGGGGTATACGCAAGGTAGCAAAGGTAGATGATAGATTTGTACCTATAATTATCGATGCATATTTTTTCAACGATATCGATGTTATTGAATTTGAGAGAGAATTAGAGGAGGAATTGAGCAGGATTTCTAGAATATTTGACATAAAGGATTACTTTTTAAGGAAATATGACAGGTTTGCGTTTAAAATAAGTTATAAATCTTTTTACAAAGCATTTGCACCAATTACTAAGAAGGAGAGTTATGAAGAATACGATGTCATATTCATTTTTAAGAAGGATGTAGATGAGGTTGAATTTCTTGGAGTTAGACTTATAGGGATAACTTCTTGTCCATGTGCGTTGGAGGAAGTTAAGGAATATTTAAGGAAGAAGTATAGGGCAGAGATTGAAGTGAAGATTTTGGAAAAGGTTTTAAACGAATTTCCTATAGGAACGCATAATCAGAGGAATGTGTTGGAGATAATTGTTGAAGTTAGAAGAAATAATTATGAAGAGATTCTTAACAGGTTATTGAAGATAGCCAGGAAATGCTTTTCGGCAGAGACATATGAGGTATTAAAGAGGGTAGATGAGATAGATGTTGTTGTCAATTTATCCAGGAATACAAATTTTGTTGAAGATATTATAAGAAAGGCAATACTAAATATATATCATGAATTTAGAGATGAATTTACGGATGAGAAGGTAATAATAAGAACGAGGAGTTTTGAAAGTATACATAAGCATGATGCATACGCATCTAAGATTATTAGATTTGATAAAATAAGGAGGATATTTGAGGAATGTCGGAGATAAGTTTGAAGGAGATGAGAGAGATAGATTTGAATGCAATGTTTTTAGGCAAGGATGCATTAGAATTGATGGAAAATGCTGGTAGAGCATGTTATGAAGAGATTTCAAGACTTGTAGATAAGAAATCGAAAATTTTGATAATATGTGGTCTCGGGAATAATGGAGGAGATGGATTTGTTCTTGCAAGGTATTTGTTTGAGAATGGATACGATGTGAGAGTTCTTATAATTGATAAGGGTGAAAGGATAAAGACTGAGGAAGCGAGGATAAATTATAATAGGATTAAAGATAGGGTTAAAATTTATGAAGGAGAATTTTCCGAAGAGATATTCAACGTAGATGTAATTGTTGACGCAATATTGGGGACTGGTATAAAGGGAACTTTGAGAGGAAAGATGAGGGAGATAGTTGATAAGATTAATAGGAGCAGGGCCATGAAAATATCAATAGATGTTCCTACAGGTATAGGTTCTGATTTATATGTAAGAGCAGATTATGTTATAACTTTTTACAAGATGAAGAGAGAATTAAAAGGATTTAACGTAATCGTTAAGGATATAGGGATTCCGAAGGAGGCTGAGGAATATTATTTCTTTGGAAATGCAATATTAAATTTGCCTATTAGAAGTCCTGAATCCTATAAAGGAAGGAATGGTAAGGTTTTAATCATTGGAGGTTCTAAAAGATATCATGGTGCTTTAATATTTTCAGCATTATCAGCGATAAATTCTGGTTGTGATTTGGTTTATACATTGGTCCCTGAGGTTTTGGAAGATACCGTTAGGGATTTTCCCGAAATAATACCTGTTATATATAGTGGAGAGCATTTGAATTATGAAGCGATAAATTATTTCGAAGATATTTACAAAAAGGTTGATGTGATATTGATAGGAAATGGTTTAGATTATAATGAAGAAATAAGGAAAACAGTTGTAAAGATTTTGGAAATCATAGATGGAGAGAAGCCGGTAATTATTGATGCTGATGGAATTAAATGTGTCAGGGGTTTAAATCTAAAAAATTGCATTTTAACACCGCATGCGAAAGAGTTTGAATTGTTATTCGATGTAAATCCTGGAGGTGATATTGAGTATAGAAAGGAAATTGTTAAGAAATATTCGAAGGATATTTCATCAACGATATTATTAAAAGGAAGATACGATGTCATATCAGATGGAGAACGTGTTAAGATTAATGTAACTGGAAATGAAGGAATGACTGTCGGAGGTACTGGAGATGTTCTTGCTGGATTAATTTCAAGCCTTGTATCTCAAGGTGTCGATAATTTTAACGCAGCATGTTTGGGAGCATTTGTGAATGGAATTGCTGGGGATATTTTATTTAAAAAATTTGGATATTCTTATACGGCTATGGATTTAATATTTGAAATAAAGAAAGTTTTGAGATTTTTATACGAGATGAGATGGAAGATGTTAAAAAAATAGAAGTTTTGAAAAAGGTATTAAATTTGAGTGAAATTGAGGCAAAAATTGTCCTTGAATTATTAAGTAGGAATGGTTTGGATTCTAAAGAATTATCGAAGAGATTAAATGTTGATGTATCATATATCAGGAAGGCATTGAAGAAATTATTAAGGAGGAAAATTATTGACAGGTATCAGAAGAATTTAGTTAAAGGTAGAAGTTATTTATATTTCGTATCGAAGGATAAATTGAAGAAAAGGATTAGAAGAGAATTTAGAAATTTTAGCAAATATGTTTTTGACTTTTTAAATTCTCTTTAAAATAATGTTATATAAATCTTTTAGAGGTATATTATACTTCTCTGAGATATTTTTCATATCTGAATATTCCGGTTTTACATTTATTACGTTTCCATGAAAATCCCTTGATATCTTAATCCTTACCTTTTCTCCAAAAATTTCTATTTCTTTAATTTCTCTATCCAATATTGCTCTCTTTTCACATTTAAATATTCTTATTCCTAATGTTCCCGTTTCTTTGAAAAGTATGTTACAAATTCTATCTTCATTCGATGGATTTGTTATCACTCTTAAGATGAAGCAAGGCCTTGATTTTTTACCAAGACATTGTATTACATGGAAGTCTAAGGCTCCCTCTTTATATAATTTTTCGAAGAGATAACCTATTATCTCTCCACTAACATCGTCCAAATTCGTCTCTATTATTGATATATATTCTTTTTTAAATTTCTTTGTGAATAATATTCCCCTTGCAATATTTGGAACTTCTTCCAAATCATAACTTCCAGCAGCATATGAGACATTTTCTGCAACGATTTCTCCAATGTTTTCAAATTTTGAAACATTTGCAATTATGGCAACTCCCGTTGGTGTAGCCAATTCATATCCTTCGATTTCTGACTTGAAAGGGATTTTGTATGTTTTAAGGATTTCCAGTGTTATTGGAGCTGGTATAAATATATATCCGTGAGATGTTTTTATCTTTCCTTTACCCGTTTCAATTATTGAGCAGAAAACATTTTCTATTTTTAAATCGTCTAGTAGCAATAGGAACCCAATTATATCTATAATTGTATCGACGGATGCTATTTCATGAAGGTTTTCATGTCCATGAATTTTTCTTTCAGCATTTAATATTGTTTCGAAAATTTTTTTAGCTCTTATCCTTATCTCGTCCTTTAAATCCAGCGAATTTATAACATATTCAAATTTATTCTTATCGATTTTAACATCCTTTTTAATTTTTATACCAACATTTTTTGCAATAATTCCCTTTCTTTCAACATCTCTAATAATTATTTCCTGCTCACTTCCTAATAATTTTGAAACATCATGTGAAAGATCCTTTAGTAGTGTTTCATCACCACCCAATCCTATTAATAATGCGAGCAACATATCTCCGGAAATTCCTGACAGGCTTGCATCGATATATAGATTCATATATTTTTAAACGTTTTTATCAATCTCTTTAATCTTTCAACATCTCTCTCCCTTTCTATAATTGTCCCAGTTACAATTATATCTGCACCTGCCTTTGCCAGATATTTTACATGATCTTCCTTTTTAATCCCTCCACCAACAATTATAGGTATTTCAATAAATTTTCTAACAAATTTTACAAATTCTGCAGGTATTGGTTCTTCGGCACCAGAGCCTGCTTCTAAATAAACGAGTTTCATTCCCATATATTGAGAGGCTAATGCATACATTGCAGCAATTTCCGGTTTTTTTCTAGGGATTATTTTTGCATCTCCAATAAAACCAACGGTTTCTCCTGGTTCTACTATTATATAACCTGTAGGTATTGGTTCTATTCCATATTTCTTTATTATAATTGAACCTTTAGCCTGCGCCTCTATTATATAATAGGGATTTCTTGAATTTAGCAATGATATGAATAAGATTGCATCCGCATACTTTGATATCGAGAATAAATCTCCTGGAAATATTACAATTGGCAAGGAAGTATTTGATTTCAATTCCTTTACAACTGAATCTATATCTTCCTGAGAATATCCAAAGGATCCACCAACGAGTATTAAATCTGTTCCAATGTACTCAAACATTTTTGTATCGATATTGTTTGAAATCTTTTCTGGATCTATTAATGAGAAGTGCAATCTCTCTTTTTGAAGTTTTTCGTAAATATAATTAAGTATGCGACTTTTGGACATGTCTTACAAAATCTTTATTTTTCTTAAACAACATTCCACATCTAGGACATCTAAACATTGGTTCGTCATCCCTATCATAGACAATCTCTGGTTTGAATCTCTTGCCCATATTTTAAAAAATGATTTATGAAAAAGAAAAAGCATTTCACAATAGACGATTATTTGCAATTTTCCGTTCCTGGGATTGATTTCAAAGAGACATATAAGATAGAGGAAATTATATTTAAAATATTATCGTATAAGAAGAGTATAAGGATTAATGAGCTTGAAGAATTTTTTAGGAAGATTAATATTCCACTTGAAAAGGTTAGATATGTTGTGGAGAAGATGTTGAACGAAGGTAAAGTGTACATATCTAAGAGGAATGTTATATCTTTAGTCAAGCATAAGAAAACATATATTATTAAGGTTGAACGAATATATAAGGGAGGAGCTACCGTTTTAATAAACGATAAGTTTAGGGCAAGGCTTCCATCGTACAATTCTCCAATATCATTGAAAAAGGGAGAAGTATATGAAGTTGTTGGTCATTTATATAGAGAAGATGGTGTTTTAAACCTTAGAATAATAGATGTTGTTAAAAAAATAGCTTATAAGTAAT
>JALUTC010000213.1 GCA_027058345.1 archaeon
TTGCAATCGTCCCATTTGTTTCGATGACGATTTTGCATTTTCTTACCATTTCCGGTATATCATCGTAGAATTTATTCTTTATACAAATATCTTTTAATTTATCTTCATCGTTTAATATATTTAAAACTTGGATTAAATGTTTCCATTGTAATAATGGTTCGTTACCAGTTATTCTTATATATTTTACTTCCTTCTTCCTTATGTATTTATCCTTTAAGATTTCGTTTATTCTACAGCATATATCTCTTACAACATCAATTGGTCTCTTTTTTATTCCCTCGTGCAAATATCTCATCTTATATCCCCAGCAGAATTTACATCTTAGATTGCAGCCTTTAATATCCAAAACTATTTCGAGATTTTTACCGGCTTTTCCACAGGAAGCCAAGCAAGAATGTTCTTGAAATAAATCGTTACATCTAGCCCATCCATATCCGATTCTTTTCAAAGGAACCCATCTCGTAGGATAATATAGGTTCGAATATATTCCAAAAATTTCTCTATCTCTTTTCATTTTCAAATAAAATGTTTATTATTTTTGTAATCGTTTCATCAACAATCCTATACTTTATCCATTTTCCTTCTCTCTTTTCTATTAGAACACCTTCATTCTTAAATCTTTTCAAATGATGTGAGATAAGTGTTGGATCCGTGTTAAATAATTCCTTAAGCTCGCAATTGCATACCTCTCTTTTAGTCATAATATATGCCATTTTTAATCTAAGCGGATTTGCCAATAATCTTATCAATTTATACTTCTTTTTAAACAATTCTTCATCCATATTGATGTCGAAATTTACATAACATTTCATCTTAATTAGTTATAAATGAATAACATCTCAAAGATTGAAAATTTTTTCAATTGTTATTAATTTCAATTATAATCATGATTGTGATAAAGATTTTAGGTAAGGGTTGTCCTAGATGTAAGATGGTTAAGGAAATTGTTAATCGAGTAATAAACAAACTTAAAATAGATGCAAAGGTTGAAGAAGTAAAGGATTTAAATGAGATAGCAAAATATGGAGTGTTGATAACACCGGGACTGGTTATAAATGAAAAGTTGGTCATGAGTGGTAGAATTCCAACGGAAAAGGAGGTTGAGGAATGGATAAAACAATTCTTATAGAAGTTTTTGTCCAACCAAACTTATGCTCTTGTAGCTATGAGCCGTTGAGAAAGTGTTTGGATGAAATTAAGGAATATTTGAAGAAGAAATATAATATAGATGTTGAATGGTATATCCTTCCGGTAAATTCCAGTAGAGCCTATGAATTAGGAGTTATAACTGCTAATACCATAGTCTTAAACGATAAAATAATTCTTGAAGGATTTAGAACTTATGATCAAGTTTTTGATAAAATTTTGCAGGAAGTGTCAAATATTTTGAACGGAAAATAATTGGGAGAGAATTGAATGTTTATTGAAAAATTAGTAGTAAATGGTTATGAGGCTCTTAAAGAATATCTGTCATATCATGTCCTAACATGTCTAATACCAGCATTTTTAATTGCAGGAGCGTTTTCCACATTTCTTAGAAGAGAAGTCGTTCTGAAATATTTTGGTAGAGGATTTATATCATATACATTTTCGGCAATTTCGGGAATTATTCTCACGGTATGTTCCTGTACTGTAATACCTTTATTTACAGGTTTATATAGAGTTGGTGCAAGAATTGGCCCCCTATTTACATTTTTATATTCGGCTCCAGCCATAAATTTATTAGCAATAGTTTACACGATGAAGGTTATTGGATTAGAGATTGGTATTCTTAGAGGATTTTTCGCAATTCTAATGTCGCTAATCATTGGTATCATAATTTCAATCATATTTAAGTCGAGAGAAAATTTTTCATACGAAATATCTGGAAGAATTTCCGAAGGAAAATATTTACTACTAATAATGCTACTCATATTACTTTTATTTTCTAATAAATATATTATATTATATATTATAATTTTGGTATTAATTATTTTTTATACATACTTTAAGTTGAATAAGGATGAAATTGTTAATTGGTTGAGAGAGGTTTACATATTGATTAGAATGATATTTCCCTTGATATTATTGGGAATATTCATCGCCGGTGTTTTAAGAACGTTTTTAACCGAAAATATTATAACAAAATACGTTGGCAGTTACACATTTGAATCCTATCTTATTGCAAGCATTATTGGTAGTATTTTTTACTTCGCAA
>JALUTC010000214.1 GCA_027058345.1 archaeon
TTAATCGATGCAAAAGATATAGGAGTGGATGCGAAGGTTGAAGCAAAGTCATGGAAGGAAATAATGGATGAGATGAAGAAATCGGACTATATCTTCTTCTTTTAATTTATTTTTTATAATTATAATTTTTTATGAACGGTGGTGAATGTCATAAACATAGACATAGAGAAAGGAAATAACAGCGCTAGAGATTAAGGAAATGGTTTTAGAATTGAGTAAAAAGGTTGATGAACTTTCTGAAAAATTGGAAAGGTTTTTGGAAAGGAAATAAGGATGAATTATTCTTCTCCCTTAATTTTTTTTATAATATGTTGAACAATCTCATATAATCCTATATTAATGTTCTTCAAGTTTTGAACAATTTCCGATACAATTTCAACCTTGTTATCCTTAATTTCAAGCACCCTTCCAAATATTCTGACTATATCACCTTCGGAAATTTTTTCAAACTGTTCTTGAGTTAAATATACTAGAGCAATTCCAGTTCCGTCATCTATAAGTATTGTGTTATCGTCTGGATTCTTTTCTATAACAACGCCCAAAATTTTTACTCTTAAATCGTTTTCATTTATCTCTTTAATCTTTTTATTTCTTGCTACCTGTTTCATAATCACCTTCTCCTCTCCTCATTGCTAAGACTCCAGTTCTTGCAAGTTCTAAGATATCGTCCTTAACTAAATTTATGAAAGCATCTATTTTATCAGGAGTTCCAGTTATTTCTATTATTAGTGAGTTTTTTGAAACATCGACTATCTTTGCTCTAAATATGTTTGCAAATTGTATAATTTCGTCCCTTTTTTGTATGCTATCAGTTTTAATTTTTATCAATGCCAATTCTCTTTCGACAGATTTTGATATATCCAATTCTTCAACCTTAATTACATCTATTAACTTTTCGAGCTGCTTTATTACTTGATTTAATGTCCTTTCATCTGCTTTGAGAGTTATTGTCATTCTAGATATTCCATCCCTTTCGGATTTCCCAACGGTTATTGTATCGATGTTAAAATTTCTCTTTCTGAAAAGTCCGGAAATTCTTTGCAGAACACCAGGCCTATCTTCAACAAGTGCTACTATTATATGACGTTGGTTTTCCATAAAAAAAACAAATTTTTAAACTATGATATATTATAAGTGTTTGAGATTATTTGAAGAAATATCACTCGAGAATGGAATTCAAGTAATTAATGCTGATATGGTTGCGGGTAAGGAACATTTGGAGCATGCAATAAATCAAGCAATAAAGGCGTTTAATAAAGGAAGAAATATTGCAAAGAATATATTATTAGAGGTACTTGTGAGACTATCTGGTCAAAGACAGATAAGGCATGCAATAGATAAATTCGGAATTAAACCTGGAGTAAGGAACATTGTTATAATATCTAAGGATAAGTCTTTGATTGAAAGCTTTGTAAAGAAATATAAATGTAAGGAGGATGAAGATATATTAAAAGTTGATGAAGAGAAGTATAAAAGATTGAAAGAGATATTTGGAATAGAAGATTCGGAAATAGAAGCATTTAATCCAAAAAATTTTGAAGAAAAGATTGATATATTGAAAAAGTTAATAATTGAAAGGATAGCGCTACTTAATTTAGATTAATATGTTGATAGCTCATATATCTGATACTCATCTTGGATATGTACAGTATGGATTAAAAGAAAGGGAGGAAGATTTTTATAAAGCATTTGAGCAATGTATAGATAAAATAATCGACTTAGGTTGCGAGGTATTGATACATACGGGGGATTTATTCGAAAAGAACAATCCAAGCAATAAGGCGAGATTATTTGTGAAGGAACAATTTAAAAGATTGTTGGAAAATGGTGTCAAGATATTTATAATACCTGGGAATCATGACAATCCACCAAGTAGATATGACCCATATCCGCCACACATTTTATACGATGTTCATTTACTTGGTTTGAAAAGGTTTTACTACGAATATAAGGACTTGCTGATATTTGGATTACCTCACTTACCCAAAACTTATAATAAGCAATTAAAAATGTTTTTGAGACAAATTGAAAGGTTGAATAAGAATAGGAAGAAATATCGCTCAATTTTAATGTTACATCAAATAATCGATAAATATTTTCCATACGATTACGAACTCACAATATCGGATTTGCCAAAAGGTATAGATTATTATGCGATGGGACATTTACATAGAAATATAGTGGATAGGATAGATGATTCAATCCTATGTTATCCAGGACCAATAGAGACTTATAGAATAGATGAAGCATTCTTCGATAAAGGTTTTTATGTAATAGATATAGATTCTTTAGAAATTAAGAGGATAAAAATAAAAACGAGAAGATTCATTGTTGAGACGATAGATGAAAAGGATTATAAGGAGAAGATATTGAGAATAAAACCATTTGCAAAAGAATCCGTTGTTCACTTAAATATAAGAGTTAGCGAATTTTTATATAAGAAGGTCATGGACTTTATATCAAATGTTCTGGACGATTGCTTTTACTTAAAGGTTGAGAAGGAAATTTCCAAATACGATTCAAAGAAATTAAAGGCGAAAAGTTTAAGGGATATGATTAAAGAGTATTTGTATCCATTTACAGAGGAATTTAAAAGGTATGGGTATAGCGAGGAAGATTTAGTAGATTTTACAATGGATGTTCTAAAGTATTTGGGAAGTGGAGATTTTGAAAAGGCTGAAAGAATAGTTGAAAATTTCTATAGAGATTTTAAGAATAGAGTAATGAGGTATGTTGGTTAAAAAGACGGAAAAGCTTAAAGGAAAGAGAATAGCATTATGCGTAACTGGTAGTATTGCTGCAATATTGTCACCATTAATTGCAAGAGAACTTAGAAGGCATGGTGCTGAAGTTTTTGCATACATGACAAGGGATTCGAGAAAAATATTGCATCCATATTCAATGCAATTTGCAACTGGTAATAGAGTTGTTACAAAATTAACTGGAGATGTTGAACATTTGAAAAAATTCGATGCAATTTTAATAGCACCATGTACATTGTCTACATTATCAAAGATAGTAAATGGTATAAGTGATAATCCTGTTACTGCTCTTGTCCTATCTTCAGATCCTGAAAGAGTTATAGTTGCGTTGGCGATGCACAAGGACATGTACGAGAATATAATTACGAGGGATATTTTAAGAAGGGCGCGAGATTATGGTTATGAAATTATTGAACCTAGAATTGAAGAATCTTCTGCAAAAATTGCTAATATTGAAGAAATTGTTGATATTACAATAAGGAAATGTTATAATAAGAAGGATTTCGTTAATAAGAAGGTTTTAATAACACTTGGTGCAACCATAGAATATATAGACCCGATAAGAGTTATAACAAATTTATCTTCAGGAAAAACTGGATTATCGTTAGCTAAGGAAGCATTTTACAGAGGAGCCAATGTTACAATTATACATGGTATTACAAGGGTTAACATTCCGAGATATTTTAAGAAAATATCCGTAGAAACGTCGGAAGAAATGCTAGATGCAGTTTTAGGAAACATAAGAAATCACGATATATTTATTTCTGTTGCTGCAGTTTCAGATTTTAAAGCGAATATTGTTGATTATAAATTACCATCTGGAAGAGAATATTACTTAAAGCTTATTCCAACGAAGAAGATACTGGAAGAAATAAAAGATATAGATATATTTAAGGTTGGGTTTAAAGCTGTATATAAGGAGGGAATCAACGGTATTATAAGTAAAGCCAGAGATATGATAAGAAAATACAATTTGGACATGGTTGTAGTAAACGATATTTCGAAGGGTATAATAGGGAGTGATGAGACGGAGGTAACCATTGTTACAAAGGATAAAATTGTAAACATTTCAAGGGATAAAAAGATAGTAGTTGCGGAGAAGATATTCGATGAAATTTCAAAGAGTTTGAAGAAATAAAAATTATAAAATATTTTTAGATGAGAGTTTGTGTTTATCTTGAATTTAGAAATATTTTAAAAAATAGTGGAATTTATAGGGCATATGAAAATTGTATAAAAATGCTTAGGTTTAAAAATGTAGAAATATGTAATTTGGAAGATAACTATGATATAATACATCTTCACACAATCGGTTTAAAATCCTTTGAAATCGCAAGAAAAGCTAAAAAAAGGGGGAAAATTGTTGTAATTTCTGCTCATACTACACCGAATGACTTGAAGAATAGCTTTTACATAACAGATATAAAATATTTTACTGAAAAATATTTAAAAATATATTATAATTTAGCCGACGCAATAATAGCGCCATCAAATTATTGTAAGAGACAATTGATGAAATTTGGTGTCAACAAAAAAATATATGTTTTAAGTAACGGTATTGATTTCGAAAGATTTTCATTTTCTGAAGAAAAGAGGGTTATTGGAAGAAAGTTTTTGAAAATATCAAATGATAAACCTTTGGTATTTTCTGTTGGAATTTTTATAAGGAGAAAAGGTGTTGAAGATTTTTACAAGATAGCCAAAACATTTAAGGATGTAACATTTATATGGTTTGGAAGAATTCTCGACAATATCTTATATTTAAGGCTTAACAGGTTGAAAAACTTCAAGATATATGGTCCTGTGAAAGAAAGTATTCTACCTTATATATATTCTGCAGGAGATATATTTTTATTCCCTAGTTATGAAGAAAATCAGGGAATTGCAACAATAGAAGCAGCTGCTTCGAAAAATGCTCTAATTTTAAGAAACCTCGAAGTTTATAAGGAATGGTTATCAGATGAGAAGAATTGCTTGCTCGCAAATAATCTGAAAGAGTTTAAAGAGCATGTTAGAATTGTTTTAGAAGATGAAAAACTAAGAAGGAGATTATCTCATTCAGCAATGAATAGTGCAAAAAAACATGACGTTAAATATTTAGCGGAGAAATTGGTTAATATTTACGAAGAAATATATAATAATTAAAAACATGAAAAATGTAATTCTTATCTCCTATGCATTAATTTCCATAGGATTTGTAAAAATTTTTATTCAAAGTATCATAGCGAGAGACATTGTTATAGATGATATCTCTCTCGTAATCATAATAATTGGTGCCTTACCTTATTATATTTCGAAATGGATTATTTATAAAAGGAAGGAAGATTATGAAAGGAATTTCCCGAAATTCCTTAGAGATTTAATAGATACGATACATTCTGGAATGCCGCTACCAACAGCAATAAGATATTTATCTGGTATGAGATATGGTCTCTTATCAAAGGAGCTCAGGAGAATATCGATAGAAATGTCTATGGGAAAATCTTTCGACGAGGCTTTGAAGAGATTTGCTGAAAGAAGTTACTCTAGACACATTCAAAGAGGTGTAGATATAATAGTTGAAGCAAATAAATTGGGAGCAAATATTATCCCTGTATTAAAACAGGTTGCAGATTATATATCGACAATGAAATCCATAGAACTAGAACTTAAAACTAGTTTAAGAGGACAATTAATAACAGTATACATCTCTTTTGTAGCATTTCTCGTGGTAGTAATTCTTTTAATAAAATTCTTGCTTACGTCTGAACTCTTTGGTAATGTTCCTCAAATAGTTAAATACTTATATCATTTAGCACTTATAAACGGTTTCTTTGCTGGATTGGTTGCTGGAAGAATTGCCGAAGCTTCAATAGTAGCAGGTTTGAAACATTCATTAATATTGCTTGTAATGACAATCATTGTTTTCAAATTTGTTTAATTTTTTAATTTATATGGCAAGGTTTCCAGAAGCAGAAGCAAGATTGTTTAGATTCATGATTTGTAAAAAATGTAAGGCGAAGAATCCCCCTAGAGCAGAAAAATGTTGGAAATGTGGTTCAAGACATTTAAGACCAAAAAGGAGAGAATTTAGAAGAAAGAGATGAAAGTAGTTCTAGCATATTCAGGAGGATTGGATACAAGCGTTTGTATAAAATTGCTTCAAGAAAAATATAAATTCGATAAGGTAATAACAGTAACTGTTGACGTTGGTTTAGATGAAAAGGAATTAAAAGAAGCTGAGGAAAAGGCTTACAATTTAGGAGTTTATAAACATTATACGATAGATGCTAAAGAAGAATTTGTAAAGAATTATATATTTAAAGCTATACTTTTCAATGCAAACTATGAAGGATATCCATTAAGCACTGCACTTGCAAGACCATTAATAGCTGAGAAAGTTGTTGAAGTTGCTAAAAAGGAAGATGCTGATGCATTGGCACATGGATGTACTGGAAAAGGAAACGATCAATTTAGATTTGAAAATGTTTTCAGAAGCTTATATCCAAGGGCAAGAATAATAGCACCGATAAGAGAATTAAACCTAACAAGAAGGGAGAGTATAGAATATGCAAAAAAACACAACATACCTATTCCAGTAGATATAGATAAACCGTACAGTGTTGATGAAAACCTATGGGGAAGAAGCATTGAAGGAGGAATTCTCGAGAATCCATTGAAAGAACCTCCTGAAGAAATATTTAAGTGGACGAAGTTGACAAATGATAAGGATGAATATTTAGAAATATATTTCGAGGATGGATTACCGGTTGAAGTGAATGGAAAGAGTATAGAACCTGTTAAAATGATAAAAGAATTGAACAAAATTGTTGGAAGTCATGGTGTTGGTAGAATTGATATAATAGAAGATAGAATCCTTGGAATAAAATCGAGAGAAATTTACGAAGCTCCAGCTGCATATGCAATATTAAACATGCATAAATCCTTAGAACAAATGGTTTTAAGTAGAAGGGAGATAAGGTTTAAAGAAATAATTGATAGTGAATGGTCAGAACTAATTTATTATGGTTTGTGGTATGAACCTTTAAGAGAGGATTTGGAAGGGTTTGTTGAAAAAATTAGAAGAAGAGTTAAAGGCTTGGTCGTGGCAAAGTTGGGAAGGAGAAGTTTTGAAATAGTTTCTAGGGATTCCCCATTCTCTCTTTATAAAAGGGAAATCGTTTCATTTGATGAAAAATCGCTACAAAAATCTTTAGATGGAATGTTATTCTATCATTCATTACAATCCATGCTATATAAATCCCTTAGAATTTGATAAATCAATTTTGTTATTTCTAATTATGAACATTAGAAAGGAAGAATTTTTTAAAGAAAGGGTAAGGGTTTTAGACGTTGGAACATATAACGTTGAAGAATTGTTAAAAGAAATGTCAGAGACTGCCTTCCAAGGAAGGAAGCTTGGAGAGGCATTTTTACTATGGAAAAGAATGCTTGAAGA
>JALUTC010000215.1 GCA_027058345.1 archaeon
TAATAGGAGCATATGTAAAAAATATAGACACAGAACAAGTAATAGCTTTAATACCTACAAATGGTCAAACTAATTTAAGAACATTTAGAGAATTGTGCCAGATAACTACTAATAATTATAGAAATGCCAAATTTGATTATATATATTTAGATCAAGTAGCTCCTGATGTATTACCTGATAACATGATTACTGGAGAAATTAATGAAGGTATATTTACAGGATTAAATGAAGCAATTTTAATGTTCAGAACAAGACCATTCTTAAAATCTATTTTAGTATTAGAAGGAGATTCTTATAATGATTTTGAAAGAAGAATAATTGATTATGTGGTTTCTAGAGGTATGATTAACGAATTATTTAATATATTGTATATTTATAGAGAGGAATAAATATGTGTGGTATTTTGGGATTTTTCTTACTTAATAATTTTAAACCTACAAAATTTCCTTTATTGGATAGAAAGAAATTTATTCATTTAGGATTATATATAGATATTATAAGAGGAGAAGATGGAACAGGAGTAGGTATATCTAATACAAATTTTAATAAATTTATGGTAGAAAAAAGAGATTTACCATCATTTATATTTTTAGAAACAAAATCTTTTGATAATATAGATAGAAATTTATTAGATTCTCCGTTCGCTATAGCTCATAATAGAGCTGCTACAAGAGGTAAAAAAGCATATGAAAATACTCATCCTTTCATTCATGGAAATATATTATTAGCACACAATGGGACCTTATCCAGTTATATAACAACTGGAAAGAATTTTGATACTGATTCTGAAACTATATGCTACGGCATAAGTAAACAAGGAATTAGTTATTTAAAAGGAATAACTGGGCCAACATCTTTAGTTTGGGCAGATAAAAGTGATAAATCTATAAATTTTTGTAGAAATGAAGGTAGACCAATGCATATAGCATATGGTGAAGGATTTTTAGTATATGCTAGTGATGAAGATATATTAGACTTCTTAATAAGAAAATGCGATATAGAACTAGACAATAGTCATAAATATAATTTCTTTTCTACAAAAGAAAATTATTTAATAAAATTTTATCATGAAGAAGAAAAAATAAAGCCTAAAGTATCTAAATTAAAAATAAAAGAATCATCTTTTTATCAATCAAAAAATAAATATTCATACTATTATAACGAAAAAGATAATAATGCCAAGAAAAGGCTTGAAAAAGCTGGTCTTAAATATGATCAGTATGTCAAATTTCATATCAATGGGTTTGACGGTAATCAGTGTTGTGTTTTTGGTAATAATAAAGATTATCCTGGGATTATATTTAAACACACTTTTGTTACTCATGAAAACTACAAAAAATTTAATAAAGAATACAGAAGATCAAAAGACAAAAATGTAGAATATATAGGTAAATTAACATATTCAGTAGTAAAAAATGGAGTATTATATGCTATATTAACAAATATAAGCAAAGTTAATGAAGCTAACAAAAATAACGGCAAAGATAATTTGCCTGCAATATTAACTACCAATAGAACAGAAGATAGGGAAGTACCTGGACCAAATGGAACACCTATGCCTTATAAAAAATTCTTAGCATTAACTAGGGGTAGATGTGGACTATGTGATAACTTTATAATGTATAGTGATGTAGCTGATTGTGAATGGACAAGAGATGGCCAAGCTATTGTTTGTCCTGAATGTTTAGAAGAATTAGATAAAGAAGAAATAAGGGAATTTTTATAATGATAATCATACATCCTTATAAAATGTATAGCAAAGGAGCTAAAAATTTAAAACAAATAATATCTTCTAATAGCTTTCCAATAAAAAGAGTTAAACCTAGTGGAAAGTATACTCCAAATAAAAATGATTTAGTAATAAATTGGGGAAATAGAGAAAAACCTAAATGGGATATAAGCATACCTAAATTAATATTAAATAATTATGATAAAGTTTCTATTGCTGTAAACAAATTAAAGACATTTGAAAAATTAAAAGAAAAGGAAGTACCTATACCCAGGTTTACTGAGTCATTAGAAGAAGCACTAAGCTGGAAAACTCATCTTATTTTTAGAAAAATGTTGGAAAGCAGATCAGGTAAGGGAGCAATATTTATTGACATAGAAAATGATAGTTATGAAGAAAAACTACCTGGGACTAAACTTTTTGTAGAATATATAAAAAAATATTATGAATACAGGGTGCATGT
>JALUTC010000216.1 GCA_027058345.1 archaeon
CGATAATATTTATCCCATCCATATTTGACTTTGAATTCCTCGATTCGAATATAAGAAGATTCGATATTGGTAAAAATAGGAGGCATTGGATATTTACGCAATCCAAAAATAAGCCAAGACCTTATTTGCTTTGGGATATAGATAATTTTGAAAGGTTAAGAAAGCTTATCAAAAAATTAAGATTGACAACTACGCAGATAATGAATCTGTATGAGATGCTTATGTCAAAGCTCGAAGAATGGAATATACGAGTGCCTCCTCTTGAATTATTATACGAGAGCGATGAAGATAAGAAACAAAAGGGCGAAATCTTTGAAAAACTAGTTGAAAATGCGATATTGGATATTCCGTTGAGGTTGAAACTTATCGATGGAGAATCTTCCGAAGGAAAAATATCGGAGAAAGATTTTGAATTTTTAAAATATTCGATAATGAGTGGATTATTATTCGATTTTGTGGATTTATGGCATAATATTTTGAAGAAGAAATTTGGAGGTGATGAAGATGTTGGAAGATAATGGGATTTATAAATTGAAGAGATATTTTGCACTAGCTTTGGATCCGATACATGTTGGAACCGGTGGATATAGAATTGGTAGAGTTGATAATACAATAGTAAGGGAACCGGCTACCGGAATTCCAAAAATTCCAGGAACAACAATTGAAGGTTGCTGCAGAAGCTATGCTTATTTAAAATTAAAAGAAGATGTAAAAAATATCAATATCCATTGTGCTAAAGGAAAGCCTAAAAGTGAAACCGAGCAACCATGCGGATCGTGTGAAATTTGTATAACCTTTGGATATACAAAAAGGGATAAATCCATGCAGGCATTGGCATTATTTTCAGATGCAAGAATTCTTTTCTTTCCTGTTGCGACGATGATTGGCCCTGTTTGGATTACTTGCCCAATGGTTTTAAAGGATGCAGGAATGATGAATTTTCCCGAACCTTCAGATAATGAATTTATAGCAAATAAAAATCTTGAAAGGTTGCTAACAGAAGAAGGTGGAAAATATATACTTAATTTTGGATGGTTAATTTTGAAAGGAAATGTTGAAGAAATAAACGTAAATCTACCTAAATCAGAAGAGATAGAAAATATTCTAAACAGAATCGTTATAGTTCCAGATGAATTATTCTCAACAATAGTGAATTCAAATCTTGAAGTAAGAACTTCGATAGCAATTGATCCCGAAACTGGTACTGTTGAAGAGGGAGCTCTATTCACTTATGAAGCAATTCCAAGAGGAACAGTGTTCTGGCTCGATGTGATATATCAAAACCCCAAGAATTTTCAATTAAATGAATGGAATACCGAATTAATTATAAAAACTGTTGAAGATGGTCTTAAGTTGTTTGAATTTCTGGGAGTTGGAGGAATGGGTTCGAGAGGTTTTGGAAGGTTAAAGGTAATTGGAGAATTTTTACCATTTGATAAATATTTAGAGGCCCTTGAAAAAAGATTGGAAATCTTACGTAAGAAACATAAGAATGATAAGATACAAGCAATTTGTAATTATCTGAAAAATATAAAATCAGAATATACAAATTGGATTGAAAAGATAGAAGAAATAATAAATAAATTTTGTAGGTGATTGATAATGGAAATTAATTTGGATAATATTGCTGCTGAAATCGGATTTGATTTGGCTGAAGTAAATAAATATAATGCAAAGGATTTTGAAAGAATTATCACAAAAGCCCTTGGAATATTGGTTGAAGATGGTTTACTAGCATATGCAATATGGTTGGAAAGCGAGGATGAAGAAAAAATAATAGACGAAATAATAAATAAGAGTTATGATTTGCTAAAAGACAAGATGGGATTAATTAAGAATGATTATAATGGTAAGGATAAATTGAGAAAAGCCATTTTATACGAAATTTCTCGAGATATTCGAAAAACTCTTCTTGCAAGGCAGCTTCTCGAAAGAATGCTAACCTATGCAAAATACAGAGCAAAAGCAATCGTTAAACAGTCCCAGAAGTAATTATGTCCTGGAAATGCTTTAAAATCGTATTTAAAGCGGAAGCTCCTATTCATATAGGTTATAAGCAGATAGGAATATTGAAAACAACGAGATATTATATAACCGGTAGAGCAATTTGGGGAGCAATAACGGCGAATTTGACAAGAGTTTTATATGATCAACCGGAAAGTGATAGATATAACGATGTGGGTGAATTC
>JALUTC010000217.1 GCA_027058345.1 archaeon
GTTCTTTTGAAGGATTTTATTTACAATACCTCTTTTTATTAACTCATAAATTCCAGATTTTGATCCTATTGATACTGTTTCTATCAAGAATTTTTTTGAGAAATCTTCATCCCTTTCATCTGAAAATTTTTTAAACATGTCCTTGAAGAATCCCGGACCACAAATTATTATATTTTCAATCCCTTCTTTTTCAGATATATCCTTTATTTTCCTTAGTATTTCTCCGAAATATTCCTTAAGTGATATTTCGTAAGATTTTTGGTCCTTACCAGATTTCTTATTGTATATTGGTTGTAGGAAATCCAAACCATTTTTTCTAAGGATTGCAAACTCTGTTTCATCCTCTTCAATACATACGATTAAAGCTTCTGGAGACTTCGATATATCTATAGCTTCTTTCAATCTTTGAATCTCCCATTCTTCCCATTCTTTTTTTATAGTTAATTCATACCCAAGTTTAACCTCTATTGTATGATAAGAACCATATGTTATCAAATTTTCAGGACCTTCTATAATTCTTCCCAATATTCTAAGGGTTCCATATTGTGAGAATTCAACCTTTTCAACATTTATTCCTAAATACATTGGCACTCTTTCTGTTCTCGTTTCCTTTTTAATTACTCTTGTCGTTTTTCCGAAAACAATATCTCCTGGTTTTAGTATATCTTTTAGCACGATTAAATCCTCTGGGATTTCAACCTTGATTTTTATTTCATCCTTTCTTTCGATAAAAGCCTTCATATATTTCTAAGGAAGTTTATCACATTTTTATATCCCTTTAAGATTTTGTTCTCATAAATTAATATTGGTAATTCGTCCAAGTCGTTTATTTCCAATTCTTTATTTTTTATATATTTGAAATTCATTGGATAGTTTAGTACGAATATTTTAACATCAATATCCATTCCTTGATAAACTTCAAGTATTTTTACAAATCTTCTTTCCAATTCATTTTCTATGGATTTATCGGTATATATTTCGAATCCACAACAACCATTTGGTATTGCATAACTCTTATTAAGTATTATTAACCTTATTTTATCAGCTACTCCAGGGGTCATCATCAATCAGTTCGCCCATCATTCATCACTCAATAATAAATAAAAATTTCATTACTAAGTATAAATTATATGAATAGGATTGATATGAAGTTTCAGGAACTAAAAAGAAGAGAGGAAGGTGCGTTAATTACGTATACAACTTTAGGTTTTCCAACAATAGAGGAATCGAAGGAAATTGTTAAGATATTGGCTAGACACTCAGATATAATAGAGCTTGGAATACCATTTTCCGATCCAATTGCTGATGGTCCAACGATACAAAAGGCGATAGATATTGCATTGAGGAATGGAATCAATACGGATATTTGTTTCGAGATTGTGAAGGATTTGAGAAAAGAAATTGAGACACCGTTTGTCTTCATGACTTATTACAATATAGTTTTGCAATATGGTATAGAAAGATTTATAAAAAGATGTAAGGAAGTTGGTGTCGATGGAATATTGGTTGTTGATTTACCTTTAGAAGAGGCGGGAGAAGTTCTTAAGCTATGTTATAAATATAATGTTCATTTTATATTTCTCGTAGCTCTAAATACTTATAAAGAAAGGTTGTTGAAAATTTTAAATTATGCTAGAGGTTTCATATATCTGATAGCATTCTATGGAGTTACTGGTGCTAGGGAGGAAATTGAGGAAGAAACTTTAAGGAAGATAAGATTTATAAAGGAGAATGCTTCCATACCTTTAGCGGTTGGTTTTGGTGTATCTAAGCCGGAACATGTTGTAAGATACTTATCTGCTGGTGCTGATGGAGTGGTTATTGGTAGTAAATTGATAGATATAATAATGAGGAATAGGGAATATGTAAATGTTTTGGATAAATTCTTAATGGATTTAAAGAATGCTACGAGAATTTATAAAATTTCGAAAACAGTCTAATCTTTTATTATAATTTAACCTTTTATTTTTTATTAATTAAATAGTAAGTAATTCAGAGGGATTAAATTTGGATGATTGTTTAGGATTAAATCTTAAAGAGGTTTTAAATAGTCTACCAATAGCTATTTTTATAGTTGCTAAAAATTATAATATAGTTGCGGGAAATGATGAATTCCTTAAAATTCTAGGCGAAAATTTTGAAAAAATAATTAAATGAATAT
>JALUTC010000218.1 GCA_027058345.1 archaeon
TTGTATAATTTCTTCTTCCAAGAAGTTTCACAATTTTGATTCTCGTTTCAGATGATAATGCTTTGAATATTTTTTCAATTTCCTTAATATTTTCTTTTTGCATATTTTTTAACATTTATTCCTCTATTTTCTAGCCATTTTTTAACAAATCCTTTATTTATTATATTAACCTTTTTTAATTCCTCTATATTTTTTGAGTTCGTTAAAAACATTGAAATCTTCAACTGTTCAATGATATTCCTTAAATATTTTACAACATCCTCATAACTGTGAACTGCAAGCTTAAGTATTGGGAGTGCAATTCCCACCGCATATGCTCCGAGAGCAATCGCCTTTGCGACTTCAACACCATTTCTTATACCACCACTCGCAATAACCTTTAATTTTGTACCTTCCAAACATTCTATCAAAGAAATCGCCGTTTTAATACCCCAATTGAAGAAATCCTTACTAATGATTGATTTGCTTCTATAATATTCAACTATTGCAAAGTTTGTTCCTCCTAGACCAGCAACGTCGATTGCATCGACACCATATTTCTCAAAGATTCTTGCATCCTCCATGCAGAAACCACTACCCACTTCTTTAACAATTATGGGAATATTCAATTGTTTTATATCATCAATCTTTTCCAAACAGTTACTAAAATCCTTATCCCCTTCTTTCTGAAGTACTTCCTGTAATGGATTAACATGTATATATATGGCATTTGCATCTATCATATCTATTGCTTCCTGAATTTTATCCAGAGAAAATTCCTTTAGTTGTGCGATTCCTATGTTTGCAATTACAAATATTTCCTCTGAAACCTCTCTAATAACTTCAAAACTCTTCCTATATTCCTTATTAATTAATGCAATTCTTTGACTACCCACTGCTAAAGGAATATTCAATTCCTTTGCTGCCAATGCAAGATTCCTATTTATTTTTTCACTAAGCTCATGCCCTCCAGTTATTGGAGAAATGATAATAGGTGCAGAGATTCTTTTTCCAAAAAAAGATATCGATGTATCAATTTCCTCATAATTTATATTTGGTATTCTATGAATAAGTATTATATCTTCAAATCCATTCGTTTCTTCTGATTCAACATTCTTTTCAAGACAAATCTTTATATGTTCAATTTTTCTTCGACAAATTTCTTCAACCACATATTATGACATGAACTTAACGAAAAAAAAAATCAAGCAATTCTCCTCTTCCAAGCCTTTGGATAAGTATTTCTTGGCATTATAACCCTATCAACCTTAACAGCATATCCCTTCTTCCTTCTAATTATTTCTTCTGTATCAAGTAATGCCCTTCCTATAGCTACTAATTCATTTTTAAGCGTCATTATTGCTACAAGAGAATTCTTTTTTATATCCTTTTCAAGCATACATATCCCAGGTATAGCTAGATTTGCTCCGTGACATACTGCTGCTACGGCTGAATCTTTGATAAAAATCCAGGGAAGATGTGAGACGGCAAATTCTACAGGTAGAATAACCTTTCTTAACAAATCTTCCTTACCCGTTTCCTTCCAAATATCGTATGCATCTTTTACATCGTGTAATGTAACGAGATTATTTTCTTCGGTAAAGTTTCCAACCTTTATCCTTCTCAATTCTTCCATATGTGCTCCAATACCCATATATTCTCCTAAATCACTTATTAACTTTCTTACATACGTTCCTGCCTCGCAAGAAATCTTGAACAATACATCTCTCCCATTTACTTCCAATATATCAAAGGAATAAATTGTTCTGACTCTTAACGATCTTTTAACAGCTGATTTGAGAGGGGGTCTTTGATAAATTTTTCCTGTAAAATATTTGACTGCCTTTTTTAATTCTTCAAGAGAAAAATCATCGTGAAAGTGTGCAACGCATACGTATTCCTTTCCAGCTTGTAATAATGTTGTCAATATTTTTGTAGATTCTTCTAAAGCTACGGGTAAAACTCCTGAGACCTTTGGGTCTAGTGTTCCGCCATGTCCTGCTTTTTTTATATTCAATATTTGTTTAATCCATGTTATAACTTCGTGACTTGTTGGTCCTCTAGGTTTATCTAGATTTATAACTCCATATCTAATATGTTCCTCTATACTCCTATCCTCTGGCCTCTTTCCATATTTATAATCTGTTTCACACTCTTCAAGAACTATG
>JALUTC010000219.1 GCA_027058345.1 archaeon
ACACTTTAACCTTCTTATCAAATCTACATGCTGTATCTTATGAACAACCTTAATCCTTCCTTTATATAAATCACTGAAGTAATTGTATAACTGTGTTCCTTTGAATTTTTCAAGCACAAGCTCCTTCTTGGAATAATTTAGACCAAAATTTGGAATGATTTCACCGGAAAAAATTCTCAACAACGTTGTTTTTCCCAAAGCATTTTGACCCACGATTCCTAAGCATTGTCCTTCTTTAGGATAAGGTATCCTATATAATCTAAAACCATTAGCTCCATATTGATGAATTTTAAACTTATCGTATTCATCTGGTAAGGAAACTATTGAAATTGCATTGAACGGACACTTTTTTATACATAATCCACATCCTGTACATAATTCTTCCCTGATTATCGGTCTATTTAATTCTTGTGAAAAAACAATCGTCTCCCTTCCAGTCTTTACCATTGGACAATACTTTATACATTCTTTCGAACACTTTTTGGGCTGACACTTATCCTTTTTTAATACTGCAATTCTCATAAATAATAAAAAATCAGAGAATGGATGAATCATCACTTTTCAGCTTTCCTCGGCTTCATCATCGATATTATTCTTTTTTTAACATTATGATGAAACGTTGCAGCTCTGACATGTGATGAGAGGTCGGGTTTCTGATGAGATATGAGATAAGATTTGCAGGATTTGGTGGTCAAGGAATAGTAACAATGGGAATAATATTAGGTAGAGCAGCCGCCATATATGAAAACTTGAACGCAGTTCAAACTCAAAGTTATGGCCCCGAAGCTAGAGGAGGAGCATCTAGAAGCGAGGTTATTATCTCTGATAAACCCATTTATTACCCAAAGGTTAGAAATCCTGATATATTTGTATGCATGTCTGTGGAGGCAATGGAAAAATACTTAAAAGATTTAAAAGACGGTGGAATTTTGATATACGATTCAAGTATAATAAAAAGGGAAGTAAATAGTGATAGATATCATGTATATAAAGTTCCTGCAACAAAATTAGCATACGATAATTTTAAAAGAACAATTGTCGCAAACATTATAATGTTAGGCGCATTGATAAGGATAAAAAAAATTGTATCTTACGAAAGCTTGAAAAAAGCAATCCTTGACGTCGTACCTAAAGGTACAGAAGAGATGAACCTAAAGGCATTAGAAATAGGATATAATTATAGATGATGAAGATAGGAAGATCTGATTAGTGATGAACGACAGTTAAGCTGAGAATCTCAACCTTAAATACTCTCCAAGTTTTCTAAACGATTTTCCCCAATCGGAATATGCCTTTAATTCGTTAAATGACATTTCGGCATAACTTTTTCCTATACCAAATGGGTGGAATGCTTCATCTATATTATTTTTCGAAATATCAATAATGCCCTTAACTTTTCCTACAAAATATTTCTCATCAAATTCATCCCTATAACCAATAACCGAAATGAAACATGCGGTACAATTTTCTTCCAATAATTTCTTTAATATTTTAAAATCGATTTTTTCAAAAACGTACTTTGTAATTGTTCCAGGAAATCCTCTCAACTTTTTTATAAACAGTCCAGAATCTTCTACAATGCATGGAAATTTATTTGCCTGACGAATCTTAAACTTTACATTTTCAACAAGATTCTTTGCTTGAATCTCAATCAAAGGCTTCCTTTCCATTACAACCTCTAAGTTATATTCTCTTAAAATTTTTCTAGCAAACTCAAACTTATACTTATTTGTTGTATAAAAATGAATTTTTTGGAACAATCTCAATTATCCTCTCAAGCTCCTCTATTGGATATTTTCCAGTAAAACATCCAAGACATAGTTCATTCTTACTTAATCCTATTCCTTCGACGAGCTCATCGACAGTTAAATAAATTAGCGAATCGGCATTTATTTCCCTTCTTATCTCCTCAACGCTTCTACCATATGCTATGAGCTCCTCCTTTGTAGGCATATCTATTCCTAATAAGCATGGGGATATAATCATAGGTGAGCATACTCTGTAATGAACCTCTTTTGCACCAGCTTTCTTTAACATATTTATAATTCTCTTCGAGGTTGTTCCTCTAACAATGCTATCATCAATCAATATTATTCTCTTATCTTTTATTTCATGAGATATTGGATTTAATTTTAATCTAACTGCAATTTTCCTCTCAGATTGTTTCGGCATTATGAATGTTCTTCCAACATACCTATTTCTAATCAAGCTTTCTCTATAAGGTATTTTTCTATAATTTGCATATCCGATAGCATAAGGTATAGCGGAATCGGGTACTGGAGATACGAAATCTCCGTCGATGAAATCTTTTCTCGCCATTATTTCTCCAAGTCTTTCTCTAACTTTATATACGGAGATTCCGTTCAAAATTGAATCTGCCCTTGCAAAGTAAATGTATTCAAATGCACAAAAAGCCTTCCTCTTCCTCTTTAAAAAGTAGCTTTCCATTGAACCATCATTATTTATAATCAATATTTCTCCAGGCTCAATATCTCGAATAAAATCAATTTCGAGAACATCGAATACAACGTTTTCGGAAGCAATTGCTATTAAATCATCACCCATACCCAAGCATAATGGTCTAATTCCATATGGGTCCCTGACAGATATGAGATAATCGTCCATTAGTATTAATAAAGAATATGAACCAATAATCTTTTCCGATGTTTTCCTTATAGCTTCAACAATATCTCTCTCTTCAATATAATTTCTAATTATTAGGTGAGCAATTATTTCTGTATCCGTTGTTGTCGAAAAGACATGTCCCTTACTTTCCAGTTCCTTTCTTAAAAAGTATGCATTTGCAATATTTCCATTATGTACGATTGCAAATTTTCCTAAAGAATAATTGAGAAGTATTGGTTGGGAATTTTCCAGACTACTTTTTCCTGTTGTAGAATATCTCGTATGACCAATACCGACGTTACCCTTTAAATGTGATAGTATACCTTTATGAAAGACACTAGTAACCAATCCCATCCCTTTATGAATTCTAAATTCTCTGTTATTTCTCGTTACAATTCCGCACGATTCTTGGCCGCGATGTTGCAATGTTAGCAATGCATAATATAGTAAAAACGATACGTCATAGTTTTTCTTTGAAAAAATTCCAACAATACCACACATTATCTTAATCTTATTCCATTTATCTTCTTGTTTTGCCACGAATATCTTCTCAATCTTTTACTCCTTCCAAAGCCACAAGCGGCACAATACCTTTTCTTTTTATGGAAGGATTTTCTACCACATCTTCTACATCTTATGTGTAGAGATTTATTTCTTTTACCAAAGGATGCCGTACCCTTACTCATTTAAAACCACCCGGTGGAGATACGTATACAATATTATCTCCTCTAATTACAATCAATCCAAGTTTTCTTACAGGTTTTCCATCCCTTAATTCTTCGGCATTTTGTAATACGAGATTCATATGTATATCGTATCCTTTTAATATTCCTCTATATTCTCTACCATCTTTAAGTAAGACTATTATTTGCGAGTCTAAAGCATTATGAACAACATCAAGTGGTTTTAGAGACATTTTCTACCCTCCAATTATTGTACAGTAGTGTACCTATTAATAAAAAATTAAAAATTTTAAATGCATTTTCAATGGATGATTCATTGATTCCTCCTCCGTAATATGTTTCGACACTTTCATTCAACAAAAATCTAAATTTGTTAAAATCCCTCATTGATAAAGTTCCGATAGCAGACATATTTATAAATATAAATCTTTTTATTCCAAAATTTTCCCTTATATATTTAAATGCTTCCTTAATATCTTCTGGTAGAAAGTTCGAAATAACCTTCATATCTTTTATATCTATGCTAAAAATGACATTTCTATCTTTTTTAACAATATTTTCAAGCTCTTTTTCATTCTTTAATGTTTCCGAGGCCACTATTATATCGCAGTTAAGTTTCTTCTTAAAATATATATAATCGTCATAATTTCTAATACCAACATCTAATAGTGTTTTTCGTATTTTAGTAATAATTTCAAGAATATTTAAGTTTGGTCTTCTAAACATTATCGAATCCAAATCTGCAACGTAAATCCTATTGAAGTTTAGATTCTTTACAAATTCCACTGGATTTGCTTCTAATGATAGTTTAGTTATCAATGGCTTATATTTATCACGTTCTCCCCTTTTTGCATGAACAACCTTTCCTCCCTTTATATCAACCACGGGTATAATTCTATCGTAATATCTTTCAATCATACTGTTATAATGCTTTTTCTCTCTAAATATTTCCTTATATATTCCTCCAATTTCTTCCTGTAATACTCGTCCATATATAATCTTTTAAGTTCCTCACACTCGTTATATCTACCAATTATTCCAAAGTCTCTCAATATATTATTGTATAGTTCCAATTTTTCTTCTTCATTTAAATATATACCCATACGATTTAATATAAATGTTAGAACTTCCAATGACATATTATATAATAAAATATGCCGATAAAGGAGAGCAAATATATATGGTTTAATGGTAAATTCGTTCCATGGAATGAAGCTAAAATTCATGTCCTAACACATTCGTTACATTATGGTTCAGGAGTTTTCGAAGGAATTAGATGTTATAAAACTAAATATGGACCTGCAATTTTCAGATTAAAAGACCATATAAAAAGGTTGTACGCATCTGCAAGGGTATACTTCATGAATATACCATATAAGATGGAAGAGTTGATAAATGCATGCAAGGAATTGGTGAAGGTAAATGAATTGGAAGAATGTTATATAAGACCAATAGTTTTCAGAGGATATGGAGAAATGGGATTAAATCCATTAAATGCTAAGGTTGAAGTTGCAATTGCCTGCTGGGAATGGGGACCATATTTAGGAAAGGAAGGTATAGAGAAAGGTATTAAGGCAAAGATATCCTCGATAAGAAGAATCGAACCAAATATATTACCTCCAAATGTTAAATGTACTGGACATTACGCAAATAGTATACTTGCAAAGGTGGAAGCAATAATTTCAGGATTTGATGAAGCAATAATGTTAGATCATAGAGGATACGTGGCTGAGGGTCCAGGTGAAAATATATTCGTAGTTAAGGATGAAACAATATATACTCCTCCGGAACATGCAAGTATACTTAAAGGAATTACAAGAGATACTGTTATAACAATTGCTAAAGAATTGGGTTACGATGTAATCGAGACGGATATAACAAGAGACTTTCTATATCTAGCAGATGAAGTCTTCTTTACAGGAACAGCTGCGGAGATAACTCCTATAAGACAAATAGATGCCTATGAATATAAAGCACCTGGACCAATAACTAAAAAGATACAGAAGAAATTCTACGAGATAGTTAGGGGTGAGGATGAAAAATATCTTGATTGGCTGGACTTCATCTATAAGTAAATTTCAAAATTGTATTTATTCTTTTATTTTATGTCTAGAGAGGTAAAGGTTGGAGATTTTGTAAAGATAAATTTTACCGGAAGGATAAAGGGAGGAAATGTATTCGATACAACATACGAGGAAGTTGCTAAAAAGCATGGAATATATAGGGAAGGGTTTAAGTATAAACCTGTAAACATAATAGTTGGAGAAGGTCACGTGATAAAAGGTTTGGATGAAGCACTCGTTGGAATGAAGGTAGGAGAAGTTAAGAGGGTTGAAATTCCACCCGAAAAGGCATTCGGTAAAAGGGATGAGAGATTGATAAGGATTTTTCCTATTAGACAATTCAAAAGGCAGGGGATAAATCCAGTTCCAGGAATGTTGGTTGAAATAAATGGTATAGTTGGTAAAGTTATAAGCGTTGATGGTGGTAGAGTTAAAGTTGATTTCAACCCTGAATTGGCAGGAAAGGTTGTGGAATATGAAGTTAAAGTGGAAGAAATTGCTGAAACATTGAACGATAAGGTTAGATTCCTATTCGAAAGAAATTTTAGGAGTGTTGACGTTGATAAGGTAGAGATAAAGGTTGAAAATGATAGAATTTATGTAAAATTGCCGGAAGATGTTAAAAATTCCTCAACAATACAAGCAGAAAAATCTGGATTTATTGATGAAGTTTTCAAATACTTAAAGGAAATAAATCAGATAACGTTTGAGGAAACTTACAGGAGGAAATGAAGGAAGAGATAATTGCATATGGACATGAAAATATAACTGCAAAACATAGAACAACATTTCAGATAACAAAAGATGAAGAAATATCTTTAAGAGCTGATTGTATAATTGCAGTATCTAGCAATAAAGCCATAAATGATTTGGATGAGGAATTTAAGAACGAATTAAGAGACGATAATTCCATTCTAAAAATTATTATAAAGGTTGATGATTTGAAAGATGAGATAATAGCATATGGTTCAAAAAATTTAATCCTAAATCATGATAGGGATATAGTGATTAGAAGAAGTAACTTTATAGATTCTAGAACATTGGCAATAAAATCCAATAAAGCTGCTAAAGATATTGATAGAAGAATTATTGACAGGATAAGAGATAGGAAAAAAAGGATAAAATTTCTCCTATATATTTTATAAATCGTTACAACCAAGCTTTATTACCTTAAAACCTAAGGCCTCTGCAACATTCTTATCTATAACGTTTCGTACATCTATGATAATCTTCTTCCTAACAATTTTCGATACTTCATTTAAGTCTAACCTCTTATACAAATCGTGATCAGTTAATATTACAATTGCATCGCTACCTCTTAATGCATCGTACACATCTTTATATATTTTTATTCCATTATATCTATTCAGAGATACATAAGGATCATGAACCCTGATTTCATATTTATCCCTGATCATATTTATAACCTCTAACGATGGAGAATTTCTAATATCTGAAACATTTCCTTTATAAGCAAGTCCTAAAATTGCCAATCTACCTTTAGGTACAAATTTATATATAATTTTAACAACATGTTTTGGCATGTATTCATTAACCTCTATTGCGGAATTTATAATCTTTGAATTTATTCCTGCATTTTTAAATGCATGAAGAAGAAACCTCGTATCTTTAGGCAGACATCCACCTCCAACTCCAGGACCTGGGTATAGCATGTTAACTCTAGGATGAGTAT
>JALUTC010000220.1 GCA_027058345.1 archaeon
GTTATATATTGCTTGAAGCATATAAAATGGTTGAGGATGTTGTTAAGAAATGTTTAAAAAGGACAAATGACATAATAATTGTAAGTGATCATTGCTTTACAAACAAAGGAAATCATGCCAAATATTTCTTTTATTCATTTAATAAAAGACCAAAATTCTTTCCAAAAGGTATTGAAGAATTTTATACAATTTTTAAGCATGAATCTTCTAAAATACACCATTAGAAGTCTTAGTTATAATAAAGTGAGAACATTCTTAATGATTGTAAGCATAGCAGTTGGAGTTGCAAATCTCGTAGCAATGATATCAATTTCAGAAGGTTTAAAGTTTAAGACAACATCTCTTCTAGAAAGGTTAGGTAGCGATAAGATTATTGTTTGGTTACAGCAACCTTTACACATTTATGAATATGAAGGTTTTAAGGAAGAAACCATAAATAAGATAAAAAAGGTGGAAGGTGTTAAGGAAGTATATCCAATGGTTTACAAAAGTTACATGCTCAGCTATAATAATAAGAGACAATCCTCCTGGTTAACATGCTTGAGCGAAGAAGCATTAAGAAGTCTATCAAAATATTATAAGTTATTAAAGGGAAGATATTTCATAGGAAATAGGAAAGAAGTTGTCATCGGTTATAGGATATATAAAAAACTTGGATTAAATATTGGCGATTATATAAAAATTTTCAACCAAAAATTTAAAGTCGTAGGAATCTTGGACGAAGTTGGAGTTTATTCCGAAGATATAGTAGTGTTTGTCCCTTTAAAAATAGTAAAAAATATAATAAATATTAAATATAATTATTTAATTATCATATCAGATATTAAATATGTTGAATATGTTGCAAAGAAGGTGAAGTTGATATTAAAGAATGAAAGGAAGAAGGAGGATTTCTTAATTTATACGCAGGAAAGTTTAAGGAATGAAGTGTTGAAAATATTAGGAACGATAACTTTAATTCTGTTCACGCTATCAATTGCTTCGATACTAATTGCAGGTATGGTTTTAATAAATACAATGCTTACAAATATAATAGAGAGGACGAGGGAGATTGGAATACTTAGAGCAATAGGTGCAGAGACGAAGACAATAGTTCTAATATTTTTGTCGGAAATTTTAATGGTGATATTAATCTCTAGCATCTTAGGCATTATTCTAGGAGTAATACTTGCGAAAATTCTTCCAATATATATTACAAAAATTTTTAGGGTAGAAATTGAACCAATATTCAACCTGGAAATAATTCTGAAAGGAATTGGAATTTCATCACTTATATGTATATTATTTGGAATATATCCAATATATAAAGCTACGAGAATAAAGCCTGTCGAAGTTTTAAGATATGAATGATTCCTTTAAATTTTATGGTAAAAATAGTTATAAAAAAGGGGGATATAACACAGGAAGACGTTGATGCAATTGTAAATCCGGCAAATTCTTTCATGATCATGGGAGGTGGGGTTGCCTTAGCAATTAAGCTTAAGGGTGGAGAAGAAATAGAAAAGGAAGCAATGTCAAAAGCCCCTGTTAATATAGGAGATGCAATATATACCAGTGCTGGTAAATTGAAGGCAAGGTATATAATTCATGCACCAACGATGAAGAATCCTGCGGAAAGGACAAATGAGGAAAATGTTAGGAAAGCTGTAATCGCAGCATTAAAGGTTGCTGAAAAGCTTAAGGTTAAATCTCTTGCATTCCCTGGTATGGGAACAGGTGTTGGTGGACTAGATAAATATAAGGCTGCTAGAGCAATGCTTGAAGAAATTAAAAAGTTTAATCCAAAACTCGAAGAAATAAGACTCGTAGCCTTTGAGGAAGAACTTCTCGATGCTTTCGAAAAGGCGTATGAAGAAATTTTCAAAGAATAATTTATGAACCTAATAAAGTTATGCATTGTAAGTGTATTCATAGGGATATTTGCAGGAATATTTGCTCTAACATTTTTCTACATGCTAAAATTTGGAACGGAATTCTTCCTTGGAGATATTGCTGGATATTATCCTCCGGAAGCTGGTTACGAAGGAAATGTAAATTGGATACCTAGCGATAATCCATTCAAAGTTTTCCTCGTATTATTACTTGGAGGATTATTATCTGGATTAATTGTCTACACATTTGCCCCAGAAGC
>JALUTC010000221.1 GCA_027058345.1 archaeon
CAATACCTGATGAGGTAAAGGTCGATGTATATGAATTGCCAGGTAGAAAATATGTTGGAAATATTGAAGAAGAATTTTTGGAGAGGTTATCTCCAGGAGATATTTTCCAATTAGGTGGAAGATATTACAGATTCAAATATGCTGTAAGGATGAATTGCTATGTAGAAAGAGTCCCAGAGAATGTTACACCTACAATTCCAATATGGTTTTCAGAACTCTTACCATTGAGCTTTGACCTGGCATTGGAAATACAAAAATTTAGGGAGATAATGAGAAATAAAATATCAAAAGAAAGTGAGAAAGAAATTGTTGAATGGTTACTAAAAAATTATCCAATAGATGAAAATTCTGCAAGAAATATATATAGATACTTTCTAGAACAATATAGGCATAGTTATATACCTGGTTATAAAGAAATTTTGATCGAATATACGAGAGATTTAAACAATAGATTATTTTTAATATTTCACGCATTATTTGGTAGGAGATGTAATGAAGCATTGTCAAGATTCTTTGGAAAAATAATCTCCGAAAAAATAAATAGAAACATAGCAATAGTATTGAATGATAATGGTTTTGGATTTATACTTCCTGAAAAGGTTGATGTTGAGTATGTATTGAACGAAGCATTAAATAGAGATATTGAAAAGGAACTAAAAGAAGTTATAAAAAGAACGGAACTTTTTAAAAGAAGATTTAGACATGTTGCAACGAGAAGCTTTCTAATATTAAAGAATTATAAGGGGCATAAGATAAGTGTTGAGAAGCAACAAATTAATGCCGAAAATCTCATAAAAGTTCTTGAAGAGATGGAAAACTTCCCTGTTATAAAAGAAACATATAGAGAAATATTGGAAGATGTTTTCGACATAGAAGCTGCAAAAACAGTTCTTGAATGGATTAGGAAAAAAGAGGTTAAGATAAAAATAATTGAGACAGAAATCCCAAGCCCATTCTCTTACAACCTAATATTACTTGGAGAAGCAGATGTCATATTCATGGAAGATAGAAAGAAAAGATTAATTGAATTGCATAAGAGATTAATGCAGTCAATAAAAATTTCTGAGACTTGAATAAGTCGGAAAAACTTCTATACCTAAAATTTTTCTCGCTCCATAATATATATCCTTTGCAATATATGATGCTCCGATTGCTTGGACGCGATTACTTTCGGTATAAACATCACATATTTTATTCAGTTCTTTGACAATTTTTTCACGAAATCTTTCATTTTCAACGGCTGAACCAGCTAGAACAATTATATCAGGATTTGCAATGTTGTACAACGAATATATTTGTAAAAGGGCAGAAATTTTCAAACATTCTAGAGCGAATTCATTGTTAAAAAATTCCTCTTCATCCTTCATTCCTAATCTAAAAATGAGTCCAGATTTGTAAAATGCTTCTCCAGCTTTAACCAAACCCCTATCAATTTTCCTTATCTCTTCTAAATCTAAAACACCGTGATATAAGCCTCGAGACAATATGCATGCATCTATCCCTGCAAATAACTTCGAATCCTTTATCGCTATTGTAACGATGTTAGATGATATGTCAGATATTAATATATTTTTCTTTTTATATTTTTTATAGCAATAATAGGCAAGCGCAACCTTATCACTTGCAGCCATATGAGAGAATAATACTCTGAATCTTTTATCGAGAATTTTCAAATCCTTATGCATTCCTGGGATTTGATATGTAATGTATCTTTTCGAAATTTCATCGTATACTTTTGTTCCGCCACCTATAAAGTCCCCAACGTAATTATCCTTTAGTCCTCTATTCTTAACAAATTTCGTATAAATTATCTTGTCTATCCCATCCCCCATTGAATATGCAATTGCAACCAATTTTATATCATACTTATTCAACTCTTTCATAAAATCTATCCTTAAAATTTCCTTCCTGTTATATTCCAAGAATACATTTATTGGTTCGATATAAAATCTTATAGATTTGTATCCATGGTCAATACCAAGAAACATATTATTATTATGAGGGTAAATTTGGAGGTTAATTTAAGAGATATACCTGGAGAATTGTTAAGAGTTCTTGAACCAATTGCAAAATATGGAGGAAATATTGTTAGTATAATTCATTTAAGAGATAGGCTTTTAAAACCAAA
>JALUTC010000222.1 GCA_027058345.1 archaeon
ATTGCGGAGTATTTAGAAGAAGAATTTTAAACGATGTAGCAAAGGAAGAAAATGCCAACAAGATAGCAACTGGTCATAATTTGGATGATGAAACGCAGGTGATTCTCCTTAATTTTATAAGAAGTAACATATACAATTTCATAAGGCTTAGAAAGAAGAGAGTCGAAGAATTTATACCAAGGATAAAGCCATTCATGGAGATTCCAGAAAAGGAAATCGTATTATATGCTTTAATAAACGATATCGAAATACCGGAGATTGAATGCCCATATGTTGGTGGAGTTTTAAGATATAAAATAGCAAGGTTTATAAATGAATTGGAAGAGCAAACTCCAGGTATAAAGTTCTCAATACTTAGAATGTACGAAAAGATATTGCCTTATATAGAAAAGCTTGACAGAGGAAAAGTTTATAAATGTAACATTTGCGGAAATCCTTCTTCAAGGAAAATATGTAAAGGTTGTGAACTTTTATCGAGAATTAATAAAATAAAAATATGAACATAATTTTAAAGGAGCCAATTGAAAGAGACTCTATAGTACTTGAATGTTTCCCCGGAATGGGACTCGTTGGACATATTGCTGCAAATTACTTAATAGAAAAGCTTGAAATGAAAGTTATAGGATATATAGAATCGAGAGATTTGCCACCAGTCGTATTCTTTAAAAATGGAATCGTTGAACCGCCGTTAAAGATATATAAAAAGGATAAACTAGTTATTCTTCACTCAGATATATTAATACCACCAGAAATGTTTTACGATTTATCTGAGAAATTGTCCGACCTTCTTGAGAAGTCTAAGATAAAGATGCTCATATCTCTTGGAGGATTATCTTCGGTAACGCAACAGAGAAAGATTTATGGCGTAGCAAATTCAAGGGAAGCTCTGGAAGAATTAAAGAAATATAATATAGAGATATTGGAAGATGGAACAATAAGCGGAATAACGGGATTACTTCTTTACAATTTATCAAAGAAGAATATAAAGTCAATTGCAATACTTGTTGAAACAATTGGTTTAAGACCAGATCCAGCTGGGGCGGCCGCGCTTATAAATGTTTTGAACAATATATTGGATTTAAAGGTTGATGTAAAACCATTATTAGAAGAAGCAAAGAAGTTGGAAGAAAAACTTGAAGAGATGTCGCATGCATTGAGAAGGATGAAGCAGAGAGAAGAAAAATTACCAATGTTTGCATGAGGTGATTTCTTATGAGGTTGTTGACATTAACAGGTATATCTAAAAAGGTTTTGAATGAGCTTATAGAATATGGTATAAAAACGATAGAAATAAGGAGTGCTCACAATTTATACACATTGATGAGAGCAAATCCCGGAGATTTATTATTTTTAACGTATAAGAGCTATGAGGATATAACTCCAGGAACTGAAGGAGTCATTGCAAGGTTAAGGAGAAAGGAATTAGGTATAAGGAAGTGTTACGGTATTGAAGAAGAGACTGATGAATGTGAAACAATATTTGCAAGAATTCAGGTAGAGTTTGTCAATGTAGGTCGTGTGATTAGACCAGAAGAGCAAGAATTTGGTAGAGAATTCTTTGTTTACTTAAAGGTAACATTCTATGAAATTTCATGATTTTTATCGTTATCATTTTTAATATAATTGGAAAATAAGGGCTCGTAGCTCAGCCAGGATAGAGCGACGGCCTTCTAAGCCGTAGGTCGCGGGTTCAAATCCCGCCGAGCCCGTTAATAATTCATTTTATTTGGATTTTTTCAAAACAATACAACATATATCGATATCATCGTCTTTGCATATCTTTTCCAATTCAAATTTGTTGCATATTTTTAAAATTTCATTTAAAAGTTTGCCTCCGAGTAAAATATATCTCCGGAAATTTTCCTTTTCATATAAGCTTTACCAAGTTACTTCATCCATAGCTTTTCGTGGATTTTTTAGGAAGCATAATGTAAAAATTATAAATACGTTGGAAAATACTTTATCCTTAAGTGGAAGAGTATGAGCATCGGCCAATATAATATTTACATTTCTTTTCCTTGCTATATTTAACATATTCCTTGAAATATCGATACCATATCTTATTCCAAGCTCTGATGCAAATCTACCACTTCCAACACCTATCATTTTGAAACATTTTTATAAATT
>JALUTC010000223.1 GCA_027058345.1 archaeon
GTTCCAAAGTAATATATGCTGGATTATGTAAAGGCAAAAAGAAGTTAAGAATTGTATCAGGAAAGCAGGTTCTTGAAATTAACCTAAAGGATATCAAAATACATGACTTTGATGAAAAAGGAGAATTGCTAAACATTAGAGATTTGAAAAAGTCCAGAATTTACTTAATCTAATCATAGAACCCTTCCTTTAATATATTCCTTATTTTATTATATGATGTATTATATATTTTTTCAATTATATATTTATTTTCATCTTTCTTTACCATTATAGGAATTCCTTGCTTTCTCAAGAATTCTATCAGTTCGCTGGCAATATCTTCTTCCAAATTTTTTAATTCGAATTTTTCCGATAAAAATCCTTTATTGTAAACTTTTTTAATACTATTAACAAAGGGTATTAATATACTTTCACCAATCCTTTTAGCAATCTCTCTTATTTTTTCCTCGTTGAAATTTAGTTCGAAACATTTAAATGCTTCGGCTATTATTCTATTCATATATCCCTGAGCAAAATCGAATGGGAATTCGAAACCTTTCCTTATTGTTTCAATATTTGCTGCAGTTGTTGTATACTTAACAGGCTCTACTTTCATATCTGGATCCTTTAATACGATACCTTCTCTTCCTTCCTTATCCAATTCATTTACTATTTTTAATATATTTTCATATGCTTCCTCCTTTTTATATATTCCAAAGAGTCTAACACTCCTTATATTATATTCGTTTAACAATTTATACTTCTTCTCTACTTCGATTGGATTGTTCGTAAATTTCTCTCTAATATCAAATACAAATATTCCAAAGCTCCTTTCCTCAGGATATTCTTTTGCTATGTAAGGATTATTCATTCCTATGGCTTCACAACACAATATGAAATTATTAAAATCCGATAAAAATCTGGTTATATTTTTCATATCCCTTATCATATATGTTGTATATGGACATATAAATCCACCTCTTGTTATTGCATAGAGCTTACCATCGTATAAATATATTCTAATATTGTAACCGTTCATCTTTTCTTCAACAGCAATTCTCTCCTTAAAATGTTTCCTTATAACTTGCTTTAAGAATAAAACTCTTCTAATCTTAGGATACCCTCTTATAATGTCTCCATTCTCAAGATTTACAACAGTTCCTTCTTCAATTCTCGATATCCCTCTTCTAAAAATCATATGTTTGAATGGCTTATCATATATTTGTATTATTCCCCTTTCAATGGCAGATTTTATGCGCCACGCTTCTATCCCTAATTTTTTAGATATACTTTCAATCATATTAATTTTATTATATCTGTTTTTGTAATTATTGCATGAAGAGAATCTCCTTTTAAAACTGGCAATCCGGAGATTCTTTTCTCAAACATTATTCTTATACATTCGGAAATTTTTGCATCATGTCTTATTGAAATGACATTCTGTGTCATAAAATCTTCAACCAGTAACCTCTTAATGTTTTCTTCATAATGTTTTTCGGGCAATATTCTTTTAACCTTATAAAAAGCTCTTGCAATATCCTTATCTGTTATAATTCCTACGATTTTATCACGTTCGGTTACTATTAATCTTCCGATATTATTTTCAAGCATTAATCTCCTTGCATGTATCAACCTAGCTTTAGGCTCTATTGTAATTACATTCGAGTTATAAACCTCGGATATATTTTTATCCAAATCTTTCAAAGGTTTTAGCAAATCTGTTTTTGTTATAATTCCTATCGGATATCCATCGTCATCAACTACTGGAAGGGTTGATATATTGTTCTTAAGCATTAAATCTCTAGCATCTTTTAAACTAGTATTTTCAGAAACAGTTATTGGATTCTTCGTCATAGCCATACTAACGTGTAAACTAGTTGGAGGAACATTTGCATATTTTTTACTTCCCAATATTTCCATTACATCTCTAAAGGTTATTACTCCTACGAGCTTTTCATCTTCAACAACAATCAATCTTGAAACTTTCTTCTTTTCCATTAAATCCAATGCATCCTTAAGATTTTGATCCTTATCTATCTTTACAACATTTTTGCTCATGAAATTTCCTACAATCATTGAAAACACCTTAGAAAGGCTTTTACAACTTCGTCCTTTGTAACCATCCCCTTGTAATAATTTGAGTCAGTTACTAAAACGGATGATATATTATTTTTTAGCATCAATTCTCCAGCAGCAGCTAAATCTTCGTCTTCATTTACTGTAATCAACCATTCTTTAACGATAGTCTCAGATATTGGAATATTATACTTGTTATATTTCATCTTTGAAAATTCCTTCTTACTAATCTTTGAAGGAAAGGGTAGCTCATCGAAGAAAACCAATGCAATATCTGTTATTGAAACTACTCCCAATGGTTTTCCCTTATCGATAACAACAGCTCTATCGCAGTTTTTTTCAAGAATCTTTTCCAGAATCTTGTTCAATGTATGATATGGTGAGACGGTTGGAATGTCAACATTTATATATTCATGAACTTTAAATTTTCCTTTGAAATTTTCCACATAAGCCTTAACAATCGATGTTTTTGTAACTATTCCTAAAATTTTTCCATCCTCTACTATAATTGGAATCTCATTGTTTAAAACTTTCTTTGCAACACTTTTCATTGAAACCTCAGGCGTTATTACTAAAATATTTTTATTCAGTATTCTTTCAGCGAGGAATTTATCAACAGGTCTCCTTTTATGAGGAGGGACAAACTGTAAGAGTTTTGTTGCAATATCTTTCTTTGTAATTATTCCAATTGGCTTATTTTCACGTATAATTAAAACCTGATCTGTATTATATCTTATCATTAAGTTGCAAATCGTTGCAATTGTATCATTCTCGTATGCTATCACAACATTTTTATCCGCATAATCAATAGCTTTCACTCATATCCCTCCATATAGCTCTTAGCAAATCATGTTCGGTTATTATTCCAGTAATTTTTTCCTCATTCGTAACAAGAAGCCCGCCGGTTTTATTTTCGATCATTAATTTTGCAGCCTTACCTAAATCCTCATCCTCTCCTATCTTAACTATATCTCTTCTCATAAATTCCCTAACGTTTATGTTTAAAACATCTTCGAGCCTATTATTTATCAACTTTTTAAATATATTATTTGATGAAATTAAATTTATTATAGTTCTTGTCGTTACAATTCCTATTGGTATTCCTTGAGAATTAATTACTGGAACTCTTCTAAATCTTTTTCTAATCATTGTTAGAACGACATCTTTTAGTGTTGAACTTTCATCAACGTATACAACATTTCTTGACATGAAATCCTTAACATATTTTCCAGTAATCTTCTCGTACAATAATTCTACAAAATCCCTTTCAGATATTATTCCTCGAATAATTCTTTCTTCATCATTATTTACAACTATTACATAATCCGTTTTAGATTTGAACATAGTTTCAATACCGTCCTTTATCGAGGATTCTTCAGAAACAAAAACAGCTGGTTCTATAATTTCCATAACGGATTCGTTTATTCCTGCTAAAAAATTTCCAGAATGTTTTACCGCTATTATTCTTGCCTTTTCACCTCCACCTAAAAAGTTTATGATATCTCTACTTGTAACAATTCCGATTAATCTATTCCTCCCAGGCTCACATACAGGTAATCTTCTAAACCTATACCTATTCATCGTATCTATTGCTCCTTTAATTGTCATCGTTGGTGGTATTGTTACAACATCTCTCGTTGCTATAAGCATTATTGAACCTTCACGCTTTATAAATTTTCCACTCGTAACTCTTTCTCCAATATCGTCCATCTTAAGTACATTATATCTTGATCTATCGTCCGTTCTAGAATCGATTCCAACATTCTTCATATAACATTGGATGATTATACCATTTGAAATAATTTTTAAAGAATATTAAAATAGTTGAGGATAGCCAAGGTCAATACTCCTGGAATTCCAAAGAGAGCTGAAATGACAATCGTTACTATATTTATAGGAATGGGATTTGATGAAAATATTGTTACGTTCAAGATATATAATAGTAACAATCCAAGAATTGTATTTATCACAAGCTTTTTTATAAACTTTAGTATTAAAAAAATTACGACAATAATTGCAATTGCATAAATTAAAAATTCGATGTTCATAATATAAAATAAAAAAGGGTGATTTGTTTGCATCTTGTAGTTTCGGATCCAAAAACTGGTAGAGCATTCAAATTGGAAGTGGAAAATCCAGATTTACTTATAGGAAAAAAGATAGGCGACATTATCCCCGGTGATCCATTCGGGTTAAAAGGATACAAGTTAAAAATTACTGGAGGAAGCGACAACTCTGGATTCCCAATGAGACCAGATGTTCACGGACCAGTTAAGAAGAAGATACTACTCTCTGGCCCTCCTGGATTTTGGCCAGATAGAAAAGGTTTAAGAAAGAGGAAGACTGTGAGAGGAAATGTTATAACAAATGATATTGTTCAAGTAAATGTCGTTATAGTTGAATACGGAGAGACTCCACTTGAGCAGTTTATGAAAAAGGAGGAAAAGGGTGAAACATAATGCAGCCCGTCGTTAATATAGGTCTTGTAGGACATGTTGATCATGGAAAAACAACCCTAACATATGCATTATCAGGAATATGGACAGACACACATAGTGAGGAAATAAAGAGAGGAATATCGATAAAGTTAGGTTATGCAAATGCAACCTTCAGAAAATGTCCATTATGTAAAGGATACGAAGCATATACAACGGAAGAAAGATGTAAGTATCACAATGTAGAGACGGAAATTTTAAGAGAAGTATCTTTTGTAGATGCTCCTGGACATGAGGCATTGATGGCGACGGTAATTTCTGGTTCTGCTTTAATGGATGGAGCAATACTTGTTATAGCTGCAAATGAACCATGTCCACAGCCACAAACAAAGGAACATCTCGTTGCCCTTGAAATTGCTGGGATAAAAAATATCGTAATTGTTCAAAATAAGATAGATCTCGTTTCTAAAGAGCAAGCGATGAAAAATTATCAGCAAATAAAGGAATTCATAAAAAATACTATTGCAAGAGATGCACCTATAATACCAGTATCGGCACAGCATAAGGTGAATATTGATGCCCTGATTTATTACATTGAAAAGACAATACCAACTCCTAAGAGAGATTTGAGTAAACCTGCAAGAATGTATGTTGTAAGAAGCTTTGATGTAAACAAACCAGGAACAAGAGTGAAGGATTTGGTTGGCGGAGTAATAGGTGGTAGCTTGATTCAAGGAAGGATAAGGGTAGGGGATGAAATCGAAATAAGACCTGGAATAAAGGTTGAAAAAGAAGGAAAGACATATTACGAACCATTATTTACAGAAGTAACCTCAATATTTACATACAAGGAAAAACTTGAAGAAGCAGTTCCAGGAGGATTAATTGCACTTGGAACAAAGTTGGATCCAAGTTTAACAAAAGCCGATGGATTATCAGGAACAATAGTTGGAAAGGCAGGCACCTTACCAGAGAATAGATATGAATTATGCTTAGATGTACATTTAATGGAGAGAGTTGTTGGATTGAAAGAAGAAATAAAGGTCGAACCTTTAAAGGTGGGAGAACCTATAGTAATAGTTGCGGGAACAACAAGCACTGTTGGAATAGTTACAAATGTGAAGAAGGATTATGTAGAAGTTAAGTTAAAAGTTCCTGTATGTGTTGAAGATAAGGCAAGAGTCGTAATTAATAGGAGAGTAGCAAATAGATGGAGATTAATCGGTTATGGTATCGTATTATAAAGTAATACTTGATACAAGCTTCCTCTTCTTACCATTCGAAGCAAATCTCGATATTAAAGAAGAGTTACTAAAATTATTAAATGTTAAATTTGAAATATATGTTCCAAAATGTGTATTGGATGAAATTAAAAGGATAATGAATGATCCTAAAGAAGGTATTAAAAAGAGAAGAATTGCGAGATTTATTTATGATTATGTTCTGAAGAATTTTAAAATCATAGATATTAAAGGGAAGGTTGATGATTCCTTAATAGAGCTTGGTTTGAAAAATGAAAACGTTATCATATGTACTAATGATAGAGAATTAAGAAAAAAGTTGAAAAAGTATGGTATTCCAACGATTTACCTCCATGATTATAAGCTTGAAATTGATGGATATATTAAATGAGGTGATATTATGTACGAATACATAGTTCTAGCTATAAGTATTGTTGCAATTGCATTCGCATTAATATTTGCAAAAAAGGTTTTATCTCTACCTGAAGGAGAAGAATCGATGATAAGAGTTGCAAGGGCAATTCAAGAGGGAGCAAAAGCTTACATGAATAGACAATACAAAACAGTTTTATCATTTGCAATAGTCTTAGCAATAATTCTATCAATAACATTGGGATGGAAAGTTGGCTTAGGATTTATCTTGGGTTCATTTTTATCAGCGATTGCAGGATATACAGGAATGAATGTATCTGTAAGAGCAAATGTTAGAACAACATATGCTGCGAGAGAAGGATTGCTCAAAGCTTTAAGAGTTGCAATTCTTGGTGGAGCAGTAACTGGTTTAGGAGTTGTCGGTCTAGCATTATTAGGAATGACTGCTTTTTACATTGCATTCAGAGATTTATATGCAATTGTTGGCTTTGCATTTGGAGCTAGCTTAGTTTCCTTGTTTGCAAGAATTGGTGGAGGAATTTACACAAAGGCAGCGGATGTTGGAGCGGACTTGGTTGGAAAAGTTGAAAAAGGCATTCCAGAAGATGATCCGAGAAATCCTGCTGTCATAGCGGATCAGGTTGGAGATAATGTTGGTGACTGTGCAGGTATGGGAGCAGATTTGTTCGAAACATATGCAGTAACAACAATAGGCGCAATGGTTTTGGCATGGTTATTGTTCAATCAATATAATTACATCGTATACCCATTGTTATTGGGTGCTATAGCAATAGTAGCAACGTTGATTTCTATACCATTTATTAGAACAAATAATCCGGAAAAGATTGCGAGAGCATTATACATAGGATTACTTATAAATGGATTGG